>JALTGP010000039.1 GCA_027076905.1 Campylobacteraceae bacterium
TTATTATATGTTACAAATATCTACAAAATGCAGAATATTACGTTTATAGTAGCAGAAAAATTATTAAATAGATTGTGGAAAGATTGTGCTTAAAGGGGATAAGAATGCTTTGTAACCAAGTGTTACAGTACTCCTTACAGCATAAATAACATCTTATTATTTATAATATAAGTACTTTGTCTATTTTGAGCGATTAAAACCAAAAAATATTCATAGCAATAGAGAAATCGAAAAAAATATCAGCATCATAAGAGACTGGCGTTATCAACTCCATAGGTGTTAACATAAAGCTATTGACAGCTTCTGTTGTAGGTAGTTTTAAAAAAGAGCCACTGGGTTCAATGAGCATACTTTTGGCAAGAAGTTCTCCTGTAAAGGCGATAAGTGTAAAGAGAATAATAGTGAATGATTTAAAAGGTATTTTATTTTTCATTTGGGGTACTTTCATATAATTTATTAATTTTTTAATCTTAATGTATTATATAAAAATAAAATTTAATCTTAACTTATTTTTTAAATAATAAGTTAAAGATTTTATTAAGGTTGACCAGTTCCAAAAGGGTTTAGTCCACCCATCATTCCCATAGCTTGTGATTTTTTATTATCATCCACCATTTTAATAACATCATTAATTGCAGATATCATCAAAATCTGTAACGACTCTTTGTCGTCTAAAATAGAGTCATCAATTGTGATATCAACAATCTCACCCCCACCATTGGCTGTCACCTCAATCATACCACCACCTGCTTTGGCAGTGAGCATAATTTTTTTAGACTGCTCCTCCATCTCTTTGGCTTTTGATTGAAGCTCCTCCATCATCTGCCCCATTTTACTCATATCTAATCCCTCAAACATTATAATATACCTCTTTTCATTATTCTAATCCTTTAGACTCTTGTGCTATTGAGTTGTCATCATTCAAGATAACAATCTTTGGTTGAAATGCATCAGCTTCCTCTTCACTCATTGAAGCGTAAGCGATGATAATAATCTTATCTCCTACATGTACTTTTCTAGCGGCTGCCCCATTGAGACAAATATCTTTTTCTCCTGCCACACCAGGAATAATATAGGTAGAAAATCGCTCTCCATTATTGACATTAACAATATCTATCTTCTGTCCCACACGCATATTTGCAGCAGCCAAAAGCTCCACATCTATCGTGATTGAACCCACATAGTTCAAGTTTGCTTCGGTCACCGTAGCCCTGTGCAGTTTACTATAAAGCATAGTAATATTCATAAATATATCTCCATTTTGTTTTAACTTATTATACCAAGTTTCAATTTTAGAATATATCAAAAGAACCTTTAGAGCGTATGAATTTAGACCTTAATTTTCTGCCACTTCCCTTGATTAAACGCTCTCCACATAAAAAATGCCTTGACAAAAGTATCTGTTATCATGGCAATATAAACCCAAATTACATCCTCAAAATACCACGTTAACACAATAGCAGGGATAATCCGAACTAACCATAACGAGGTCAAACTAATCTTTAGAGTACGTTTGCTATCCCCTGCTCCACGCAATGCCCCAGAGAGTACAAAACTAATAGCCAATGGAATCTGAGAGAGTCCCACTATTTTTAGATAGAGACTCGCCTCTTTAATCGTTTGAGCATCATTGGTAAAAAACTGCACTATCATCTCAGGAGTAAAAATCATAAAAAAGGAAAGAAAAAACATCAACCCTATAGCATACTTCATAACCAAAAGAACATCTTCACGCGACTGCTCAGGCTTTTTAGCTCCAAGCCCCTGCCCCATCAGAGCCATTGCTGCAATAGTAAACCCAATCCCTGGCATAAATGCAATCCCCTCAACTCTCAACCCAATCTGATACCCTGCTAAAACCTCTGTCCCATAAGAAGCAATCGTCGCCGTAAAAAAGGTAAATGACCCCATCGTCAACGTTCGCTCAAATGAAGCAGGAATCCCCACTTTCAAAGCACGATAAAATAGATTTTTAGAAAAATGTACCATCGGTTTAAAAGGTGTTTTACCTCTTACATAAAGTAACACATAAACCAAAAGCTCCAACATATTCACCACCACTGTAGCAATAGCGGCTCCCATTACCCCAAGCTCTGGAAAGCCATAATGACCAAAGATAAGCAGATAGTTAAGCCCTACATTTAGTACAATAGAGACCATTTTAACATAGAGTGGTGTTTTGGTATCACCTGTAGCATTCAAAGCCGTAATAAAAACCAATTTCATAAAGATAAATGGCATCATCAGCGTGAGTATATGCACATAGTCAGTTCCCAAAAGTGTCACCTCGGGAGCCGTATCATACCAAGCATATAACCCAGAAGAGCCAAAATACCACAACGGCACAACCATCAAAGAGACCCAAAAAGCAAACTGCCAAAGCGTCGAGAGTGCCAAAGAGGCATGAGTCATCTTCCCTGCTCCTTTAAACCTAGAAATCAAAGCATTTGTTCCCACCTGAAACAGAGTAAGCACTGAAAATACCAACATCAAAGACTGCAACCCGACCCCCACAGCAGCCACAGCAAAAGCAGAAATACTACCCACCATAATAAGGTCAGTAATCACCTGTAACATATCAAGCATGGAGTTAAAAGCAGCAGGAAGAGAGATGCTTAGAATTTTTTTGTGTTTGGCTTTATCTACCATTAAAAATTTCAATCTAATACTTCTTGTTTTTATAAACCAACAAATCTTTTTGGCTCAAACCATCAAGCAGACTAGAAAAATCCTCCTTACTTAAAAACATAAGATTCTCATCATCCAACTCTTTTAGTTCAGAGGTAAACCCATTTTTAGAAAAAAGAACATACTCATCAACATCCAGTCCTACTTTTTCACACTTCTCTTTTAGGCTATCAATCATGTGCATTTTTGCTTCTGTTTTGGAGTATTTACACTCACCTGCCAATAGCTTTCCCGATTTTCTTTTAGCCAGTATGGTTATCTCTATCTTTTTATCATAATAAGAACCAATAGAGACTATGGGATCACTCTCAATTTTTTTAATAAAATGCTCTTTTACCAATTCTAGCACCAAAAGATTACTAAGTAAAATAGAAAAATTACCTCGTAACGCACTCCATTTTGATTCAAACTCACTGAAGTCTCCTGAGCAGATACTTTGATAATAAGGTGAGATGGTAGCAAACCAAAAACGCATAAAAGGAAACTCAAACAACAACTTATCTGATTGTTTATAACGCTCATTTCTAGGTTCTGCTACCGAAGTGTCAAACTTAAGTAGACTTTTTAGCTCCAAATAGTCAACAGCATCTTCACCTTTATCTCTACCTACTCCAGCTTTTTTAAAAACATCATCTTCATACTCCACACCCAAAGCGATAATCGTCAACATCATATGATACAGACCATTCCCATGAGTAAAGTTTATAACACCCTTGTGTAGCTCTTCATAGTTACAAAGTACTTTCTCTTTTATCAGTTCATCAACACTTTTAGAGCTATCAATATCCCAACCTGTTCCACCAAATACGGTAAAATATTCTAGTGCAATATCAAAATTTGTAATATTGTTTTGGTAAGCAAAAGAGCGAAAGTGTTGTAGTAGTGTAGGACGTTTTGACATCATATAGCCTTATTTTAGATGTGGGATTATACCGTAAGTATCTGTTTACATCTAGTTTAGGAATCTTCAAAGAACAAATTTACCCATTTTACTTGTCTTTTTATTCCTAGTTTAATTCTCTCAATATAGGGGTAGGGAAGAAATCTCCCCTCCCTCCGAACCGTACGTGCGATTCTCTCGCATACGGCTCTCTAGTCGATAGTTTCCTCATCGGGATTGACACGCTACAACCCAAGCTTCATGACTCGTGAAAAGCTCAAGTTTTGCAAAATAGGTATTTCGATATTGTTTATGAGCATTTAGATCTTTACCAAAACACTTCTTTTTATGTAAGCACCAAGTTTTCCTTGAATTACGGGAAGTAGTCCTGAATCAAACTATAGCTAAATCTATTCGTTTATTTACCTATGAAAATTAGCACTTATTTAATTTGCATTCCTAAGGACTTGCACCTTACTAGTTGAACTCCTTCGAGGGCGTACCGTCACATAGAATAACTATGCTCCTCATGAGACAATCCAACTAGAAACAAAAATCCTGCGTAACTTGGGTAGATTTGTTCTTTTACAATTCCTTATTTAATTAGAAAAAAATCTTCCTATAAACCTCTTCATTGAATGCCACAACCAAGCCACCTTCATATTCAATCACTGGACGCTTTAACAGATAATTCTCTTTTGCCATCCACTCAATTTTACCTCTATTATCGAGATTTAACTCTTTTAATTTTAGGGTTCGGTATTTTGTACCTCTATTATTAAAAAGCTTATCAATGGTTGTTTTCTCTAACCACTCTTTAATTTTAGCCTCATCTACCTGCTCTTTTTTATAATCAAAAAATTCAAATGCTATATCATTTGCTTTAAAAAAATTTATCGCTTTTCGTACACTGTCGCACGTTTTTATTCCATATATTGTCATCTTCTTTTCCTTTTAGTGAAGAAAGTATTTGCCATCCATCATATGGCAGTAAAATATATTTGAAGTTAGCCCAAGTATCAAGACTAAAAAGAGCCTCTTTTGTCAATGAGGTATTGCGTTTAAATCAAAAAATAGATGCATCCTAATTGCTTTTACCACTCAACATATCATGGCAACAGGAATAGAGTGAAATATTCCACGATGTTTTGATACTTTACGAAAAAGACCAATAAAAAGTGGAATAAGTCGGGAAAAAACCACATCAATAAAAGATGTAGAATAGAAAGTAGAAATTAGAAAAAAGAGTTATTTATCTTCTTGTTTTTTATCCTCTTTTTTCTCTTTTGATTTAGTTTCTTTTTTAGGCTTTTCGGCTTTATCTGTATTTTTTTTAGTAGTTTTTTCTACTTTTTTACTATCTGATTTTTTAGAATTATCAGTTTTTTTAGGAGTAGTTTTTTTAGGAGT
>JALTGP010000040.1 GCA_027076905.1 Campylobacteraceae bacterium
TTTCTTTTATTTAATTTTAAAAGTTCATCTAAACTTCTTGTTGACTTAACTCTTTTTAATCCAAAAGCTAAAAGCTTTATGTCTATGTGTAGGGCTTGTGTTTTGTTTGCATCTTGTCTGTGTGGTGTTGTTGATAACCAGTTGTTATATAATGTCTCTGTTAGGATATCTGTTTCACCTTTGTAGTCATTATCAATCAATTTAGCTATCAAATCAAGCTCTTCATCAAACAAAATTTCTTTGGTCGAAGTTTTAGAAATATTTCCAAAGGTATAAAAGTTAGCAAATGCTTTTTTATTTTTGTCTATCTCCTCACCTAAGCCTAAATTATGATAAAGTGCAAAAAGAACTTTGGTTTTAAATCTATTATGTCCTATCTCTCTAATATACGTGGTATCTTGTAGATTAATCGCAATTTCAAGGTTTTTCTCTTCATCTGTAGTTGCAATCATAATATTAGTTAGGTTCTTACTCTCCCAAACGTTATCTTCATAAAATTTTAAACTTTCGCTACTTATCTCTTTGGCTTCAATCTGTAGATGGGGAATCTTTTCTATTTTTGGAAATATTTTTTTAATTTTCTCTTTAAACTTATTGGCATTTGCTCCAATAAGATAAAGTGTCAACTTATTTTCATTTGGAAGTGTGGAGAGAAATGAGATATGATAAACAAGCTCAACTGCTAAATTAGAATCCCCTACAAGTATCATAGTGAAGTCATCATTAGTATTTATAATGCTTAACTGCTCTCCCAAAACCCCATGTTCAAAAAAAAGTTTTTTAGCCATATTCTCATAAAGAGAGTAGGTAATAACTGTAATGTTTTTTCTTTTATCACTACCAATAACATCTTGTTTGAAAAGTACATTTAAATCTCTATTCGAGATACAGATATAAATTGTCTGTTGATGCTCACTTTTTATAACATTCATAAGAAGTTTTCCCAAAGCCATATTTTTTCTATCATTACCTGTAGAGATAATACATCGTTCCATATAAGACAAATCAAGATTTTCAATAGCCTCCTTGGTGTGACCTTGTATAACAGGAAAATCCATCTCTTTAAAAATATCTATATGAGAATGTTTTTTGTCTTTTTCAATGATTATTGTAGATTGTCCAAGATTGGTATTTTTTAGCAGACTAATATTTTGTTCACTCAATCCTATGACTAAACAATAAGGTTTTTTCTGAATGGATGTGAGTTGCCATTTCTCAAAATATTTTGAAAAAAACAGTGTCACAAAACCAAAAGAGGTTGTAAATACACCTAAAAATGTAGCCATATCTAAAATCCAACTATTTTCATAGTCAACCCATTCAAGGATAAAAAGCCCAAGGGTGTGATTAAGAACTGCAAGACCTGTTGAATCTTTGGATAAGGAGAAGCCAATAAGTCCTAAAATTGTTGTTGCTGTGGCTAGAGTAGCTAGTATGGCTTTTTTGTGTTTTAGTATTTTTGGCATGATTGTTTTCTCCCTTTTCCTATTATTAGTTTACTCTTTTTAGTTGAATTTATGTTGGAGGTCTCTTTAAATCAAAAAAGTAGGGTGTTTTC
>JALTGP010000041.1 GCA_027076905.1 Campylobacteraceae bacterium
CTAAAACATCAACTTGTTTATATAAGCTCAACACTACCTTTTTATTTATGGCTCTAATATCACTATGCTCTAAATCAAGTTTAACTTCCCTTTTAAAATCTTTTCCCTCTTGCAGGTCTAATACTTTTAGCTTTTTGGTTTTATAGCTCTTATCATATATTAACGGTAACACAAACTCTACCCTCTCATCGGTAGGAACACCCTCATCTTTTAGATACTCTTTAAATGCTCTCATATAGTCAGCTTTTAGTCCAAATATATTAAGCGTCTCAACGGCTTGATACTTTCGCTCTAGTTCACGACCAGCTATGGCTCTACTTCTTTTTAAACAAAAATCATACCCCTTTAGCCGTACCCCTCGACCAAAGAGTTGGATAATCTGCGAACCCTCTTTTTTACCGACATTCATAAGCCCCATAGTAGAGACTCGCCAACTGCTCCAACCCTCGCTAAACTTCTTTGAGCCTATAAGTATATTTAATTTTGAAGTAGTCTCATTTATGGTTTTAAACAGAGAGCTTGAAAAGTCTCTACTAGCTATACGCAACCCATTAGCGTCACATAGCTTAGTCAGCTTATCACTATCGCCCACATTGATAACACCAAAGTACTCATTTTCTCCAACTCTAAGTGCTATCTCTCCATCAACTCCTTTTAGGTTTTCTATATGTAGTCGTCCACTTGAACCATTAAATATTATGTTTAAAATATCATCAAATATAGCCCAAGCCTCTAGTCTATTTGTCTCTAAAAAGCTAAATTTATTGGCAAAGATGTCACTTCCATCTTTTTTGTTTAGTCCACTATCTAAGCTCATGATTTTTTCTATATTGGCTATGCTTTCATTTCTATTCTTGATAAATTCATTTATAAAAAGTAATATCTGAATTACATCTGTTGCTACTTCTTTGTCTGCATTTGTAATAGAACTTTTACTTTTAATTACACTTGACCCTACAAACACCATAAGAGGTTTTTCTATCAGATAGGGTTTTAGCATACTCTTTGAACTCTCATAAATCTTCATCTGTTGATAAAAACTAAGAAGTGAAGCCGTTAAATAGGTCTGTTTTACATCTTCGCTATCTTCACTAAGATTTAAGATAGAGTAGTCTTTACCATACCCATCATTATAAAAATACTTATAGCTATAGTCAAACAGTATCGCCTTGGTATACTCATTTTCAAGCTCTTTTTTCTTTTTCCCTGTGCTAGAGTTTATAGCTTGTGCAAAGGTTGCCGAGTACTCAAAGGCAAAACCGTTAGCACTTAGTTTATCTCTATTGACTTTCCATATATCGCCTTTAGCTCCACGGTGTCCTTCGTCTATAAATACAAGGTTATTCTCTTCAAAGCTATCAACGGCTACGGTTTTGTCTCCGTTTTCCTCACCTAGTTTTGTTATCTCTATAATTTCAATATTATTACTCTCAAAAAGTCCTTTACTGTCTTTTGAAAATATTTCTGCTTCTATATTTGAGGCTTGAAACTCCTCTAAATGTTGATTTGACAACCCCTCATTTGGAGTGATTAGAACCGTTTTATTGATTTT
>JALTGP010000042.1 GCA_027076905.1 Campylobacteraceae bacterium
CCACCAAATAGTGCCTCTTTGGGTTCATACTCTCCTACATTTTTTTCTAATTTAAAATCATTGGCAATGTAAGGGGGATTTGAGACAACAAGTTCAAGAGGCTTAGTTACCTCATCTAGTATACTTGATTTTACAACTTCTATTCTATCTTCTAGTTTATATTTTTTAATATTAGAACGTGATACTTTAATGGGTGTATCACAAATATCTGTAGCAATAATCTTTAAATTTGGAAATTTTCGTGCTAACACAACAGAGATAGCTCCCGAACCAACTCCAATTTCGGCAATAGAGGTTATTTTCTCTTTTTCAATAATCTCTGCTACTAAATCTATTAAAATCTCTGTCTCAGGTCGAGGAATTAAAACCCCCTGCTCTACTTGCAACTCTATATCATAAAAACTGGCACTCCCTACAATATACTCATAGGGTTCATGATTTGCTCGTCTCTCCACCAGCTTTTTAAACATCTCTATATCTTTCACTTCCCTATCATCAAAAGCGTGTAGATACGTTCTATCTTTTTGTAGATGATGGGATAAAAGTATCTCTGCTTCAAATTTTGGGCGTTGGCAACTCTTTTGTAACTGCTCTTCTGCCCAAGTAAGCGTTTTTTTTATACTCATGGAGTTACATTGCATCTTTATTTTCTAAAATCGCAACTGACCCTGTAAATGCTCCTGCATTCAAGTCTACAATATTTAAACTATCTGACCCAGCATTTAAAATAGTATCTTTATCATCTAGTATACCATTATTATTTTTATCTTCATAAAGCATTCCTATGTGATAATAACGTCCATCGGGACTGCCATTAACGGCTATAAAATCACCTCGGTTAAACTCTTCTCCCCAATGTAGCTCTCTGTTTGGTTTTCCATCTTCTATTTTAAATTTGACTTTGATTTTTAACATCTCTACAAGCATGGATACGTTGTAATTTTTTGTATTTTCTTCTTTGTTCATTATCTTAGTGGTCGCCACCAAAACATCAGCACAATCTACACCAATATAGTTTCTACTCTGATAAGGCATAGAGCCAAAAATTCCAGGAACATTAAAAAAAGTTGTAAGATAACCAATATAGCTCTGGTCTAGCATATAAGAGGCACGAAAAACTTTAGGAGAGAGACCTTTTTTATCTACATTCCTAACTCCTTTAGTTCTTAAAACTTTTCCATTTTTCAACTTAGCCTCTGCCTCAAACCAAAAACTTCCCAGTTTAGAGTTATAAAAACAGTTGGTTGCAGGTCGATTGGCTTCTAAAACTTTTTGAGTTATCTCAACTTTGGTTTTATTTCTAAAAGATTTAATCTCTACTTTTTTATAGTCAATTTTTCCATAACCAACCCATTTATAGGCATCTTCTTCCCATGGATGATTGGCATTTTTATAAAACTTTGAAGTATCAGGAATAATCTGATACCACTTAATACTCTTTGTATTTTTAACATTAAATTTCAGAGTTAGTTTTTGGCTAGGCTCTAAATAGACAGCTCTATTGGTTAAAAATTTCCCATCATCAACGCTGTAGCTTATCTCTACTGCT
>JALTGP010000043.1 GCA_027076905.1 Campylobacteraceae bacterium
GTCGATTTACCAGAACGACGAATACCTTGAATCACTTCTATCTCTTTGTAATCTACTTGTTTCATCAATTTTGAAGCAATATCTCTATGAAAAAGCCCCTCATAAGGTTTGGCTCTCCAATGTTTGTTATGTGATATGATTGCTTTTTCCATAGTATAATTCCTATAATTGAGTTTTTACATAATTATGATTATGTTATTTCTTATATTATAGTAATTGTAATTAAGATATTCTTTTTCGTAGATATAATAGAAGAAAAAATGATAATTTAGACCCCCATCTTTTTTCATTTTCATTTCATTTTCAAAAGGCATTATTCCCTAAAATATTAGACATCTTGCAAAACTAGGAACCGATGGCTTTAGCCTCGTTTTGTTCGGGTGTAAACACGCCGATTCCAAAGAGTTTTGCAAGATGTCCATTAGGAATATGTAATGAAAAAAATATCTATTGTGATTGGGAGTTTACTTTTTTGTACAACGCTCTATGCTAAAGATAATGTAGAAAAGATAGGGGACATCTTATCGATTGCTATTCCATTGAGTGCCTATGGAACTACTTTGTACCTTGATGACACAGAGGGACAAATGGAGTTTTATAAATCTTATGGAGCTACTATGGTATCAACTCTTGCATTAAAATACACGATAAGAGAAAAACGACCAGATACCGATACCAAAGACTCATTCCCCTCAGGACATACTTCATCTGCTTTTTCAGGAGCAACATTTATCCATAAACACTATGGACTTAAATATGCGATAGTCCCTTATTTGGGTGCGATTTACACAGGCTACAGCCGTGTAGATTCAAACAGACATTATACCCGTGATGTTGTGGCAGGAGCATTGATAGGTGTTGCTTCATCTTGGTATTTTACAAGCCCCTATAAAAATTTAGAGATACAACCCGTTGTTGGTGCTGATTATAAAGGGGTAGAGGTAGCTTATAGATGGTAACTATAAATCAATCTCTCTTTATGAGTATCAATCAATATGCAGGGGCAAATGATTTATTTGATAATATTGCTATCTTTTTAGCTGAATATAGCCCTTATCTCTTTATTGGGGTAGAGGTATATCTCTATTTTATAGCACGAAAACGACATGAAGTTCTTTTGGCTTTTTATAGTGTGCTATTGGCTCTATTGATAAATCAAATTATTGGACTCTTTTATTTTCATAATCGTCCTTTTATGGATGGCTTAGGGACAACCATCTTTCAACATGTTCCAGAAAATTCATTTCCTTCTGACCATACAACCTTTATGTTAGCCATAGCCTGTAGTCTGTTTCTTTCTCCTCGCACAAGAAAAGTAGGATTAGTTCTTATTCTTGCAGGAATAATAGGTGGAAGTTTTAGAGTTTTTATAGGTATTCATTACCCCTTTGATATAATGGGTAGTATTTTAATAGGTGCTATAAGTGCCATAATTATACTTCTACAAGCACAAAGAGTAAAATTTATAGACCAATATATTTTTAAACTAGAAGATAAAATTTTCAAAAGAGAAAAATGATAAACAAAAACATCATAGCC
>JALTGP010000044.1 GCA_027076905.1 Campylobacteraceae bacterium
TGATGTGGTGTATTACTGTTGGTTCTCTCTATATTAAAAACCCCTTTAAGTGGTACAACTCCATCTCCAAATTTAATAGCATAATCCTCAACCTCTCCATCTGTTGCATTTTGAGTTGAGTCTAGGTTTTTAGTTGATGAGTATCTAAAACGTATATAGCTGGTCTCATTTAGTTTTGTAATTGTATTAGGAGTAGTAAACTGAATATTATGTTCCCCAGCTGTCAAACTTTTTTGGTCAAATATTTTCTCTCCAGCATCTTTAAAATCACCATCTATATTATAATCTATCCATGCATTTAGATATCCATCTTTTGAGACTTTAATGGTTAGGTTTTGCTCTGTATCTAATTTAAAATAACTACCATTGATATCTGTTCCATCGGCTAGAGTAACGCCATCTTCATCATCAATCCCATTGATATCATCACCATCAGCTCCTACGCTAAAGTAAGGGTTGATATCATGGTCAACCTCATCACCCATAAAAATACCACCTCTAATATCATGAAGTGCCTCTCCATAAGTACTTGGAGCATCACCATAATCAGTAAAGACTAAAGAGGCATTTAAACAGTTTGCACCATCATTAAAGGTTGCAGGTTGCGAATTAGATAAGAACTGTTTGTCTCCTGTATCTAAGTTAAACTCAAAAAATCCATTTCCATCACTGTCATTGGCAAAAAAGCGTCCATTTTTATCAGAAAAGGTGGAGTCAAACTCATACCCCGTATGGTCAATACCTTTTTGTGTAACTATACCTGTGGTAACTTCAATAGTCGTTAGTTTCCCTTGTCTATCTATTCCATATAGGTATCTACCATCATGAGAGAACGAGAAATCTTGAATGGCTACTTTTTGAGTAAGTGTAATAGGCGTAACTGTTTTATTGGCATCATTAAGATTGATTTTATATAGCTCTTCTAATTTGGTTCTTCGACCAGAAACATAGTAAAAACCTCCATAAATAGTACCAGCATATAGCTGTTTGTTCTCAAATCTATCAGGTAGTCCTGTAATAACCCCTAAACTGGTAACATTGCCTGTTTTACTCAATTTAAGAAGTTCCCTATGATAGAGTCCATAGATATATTTATCATCAGGATTAAAGGCTGTGGCGTTGTATGTCTCATCTGCTCCATCTTGGTTGATAACTTGAAATCCAAAAGGGTTTTGGGTGGTGTCTATCTTATGTAACCACATTTTTCCTGTATCCCCTGTCTCTCTGTTGGTACTACTAGAGATATACATCTCATTATCATTACACTCAAAAGGGTCATCATTATGCTCATCATCATTGATAATGGTAAACTCTACGCTACTATTGTCTTCTGATATGGTAGCATGGTGAGGATTGAGTAGTTCTATAGAAAATGTCTCATTATCTTCTACTTTAGTATCTCCATTCATCTTTACAAATAGGGTTTTTTCACTCTCCCCTTTATTAAAAACAACTGTAGTTGTAGATATATTCTCATAATCATGGTCACTATTTTTTGCTGTGCCATCTACCGTTTGGTATTGGATAGAGACCCCATCTTCTGTGGCATTGGTATCTAGTTTAATAGTAAAAACTAGATTTTTTGTGCCACTGTTACCCTCTGTACCATCTGTTACCAAAGCTTCAATAGAGAACTCTGATAAGTTCCCATCATCATTTATTATCTCTCCTGTTGGGGATTGTGTTCCAGATATAGTTAAGTTATGCTCATTGTCTATCTTTAGATAAAAATTCTCATCATCTTCGATATTGGTGTCCCCGTTTATCTTTACAGAAATACTGATTTGAGTCTCTCCTTCAGGGATAAAATAGGTTGTTCTGTTAATCTCATCATAGTCACTGTCTGAAATTTCAGCTCTATTGTCTTGTGTATAGTACTCAAATGAAGAGCCAACCATTGCAGGGGCATCAAGCGTCATACTAAAATTTATATCTTTTTGACCACTATCTCCCTCCCCTGTAGAGTAGCTATCCATATCAAAAGTAAGATTTGGGTAAGCACCATCATCATTTAAAATATTCCCTTTGGCTGTATGACCATTAATAGTAATATTTTTTTCATTGCTAAATTTAAGATAAAAGGTCTCATCTTCCTCTATATGTGTATCACCAATAATGGTAACAGGGATATTAATATCTCTAGTTCCTACAGGAATATCATAGGTTTTTATCTCTATTTTAGTGTAGTCATTATCTGAAACTTCTGCTTCATCATCTTGGGTATGGTAGTCAAAGGAGCTACCTTCTAGTGCATCAGCATCCAGTGTGAAGTGAAAATTTAATATTTTACTACTGCTATTTCCCTCGATAATAGAGACATCACCTGTAGAGAAATCAACACTAGGGTATGAGCCATCATCATTTATGATTTCCGATTCACTCTCTCCATCATTGATAATATTGTCTCCTGAAATAACCATTTTAAGTAGCTCATCAGACTCAATAATATCATCTCCAATAATTGGAACATAGACAATTTTTTCTCTATCTCCATGAGTAAATGTCACACTACCTAATGTTTTTATATAGTCAGAATTAGCAAGGGTTGCACTGGGGTCAGAGCCATCTTCTGTTGTATAATTTATGGTTAAATCGGCTATATTTGGATAATCTTTGGCAAGAAAAATTTTAAAAGCCATTTTATTGCTATCTCCACTGTTTCCCTCGTCAACATTTACACTGCTTATATCTACTTTTACTCTGTCATCATCAGTAATTGTAGCTTTGGCTTCACTATTGGTATTGGTAACAGTTCCTTGACTAATTGAGGTGATTTTAACTTTGAAGTTTTCTGTGTTGGTAGGCTCTGGTAGAGTATCTCCTATAATTGTTACAGGAATAAACCCATCTGTATCACCCTCTGCAATGGTGATTGAACCAGTTGTCGCGATATAATCATCACCTGCAACAGCACTGCTGTCTTGTGTTGTATAGCCAATGGTAACCCCACCAGTAGGAGCAGGTTGATTTAATCTGGCTGTAAAGTTTAAGACCCAATTGCTATTTTTTTCTGTTTCAGACCTACTATGTAGAGTAAGTTTCAATGGAGCAGGATTATTATCAAGAATTTCTCCATATCCTCTACTATCAGTAATAACATAACCCACTGTTGAGTTTGAAATATTCATATAAAGATACTCATCATCTTCGTAAGTTGCAGGAGTATTGGTAATATCTACAGTTACTGTTTTAGTAGTTTCTGGAAGATGAAGAGGAAACATACAAGCACCATAAAAAGTTTCAGAACCACTCTTGCTAATATAATCTTCTCCTGCTGTGGCTGAACCATCTGATGTTGTATAGTTTACTGTCACTTCATCACACCAATCAGGAGCTTCGCTTAACTCTATGGTAAAACTCATAGTCTCGCTGTCTTCATGAACAGCTGGTGCATTATTAATTTTAATGCCTATATCATCTCCATCGGCAAATAGTAAGCTTGTAAAAAATATCGTCCCTAAAAGTACTGTTTTTTTAAAAATTGAATTCATATTCAACCTTTCTTAGTTAAAATTATTAATTTATTTATTGTATCATCATTTTATATAAATAAAGATAAAGTAAAATATTATACTTAATATTAAAAAATAAGCATAAATTAAAACAATTAAGGTTAAAATTTGTTAAATATTAACTAAAGGACAGTGATGTTTTTTCTAAAACATAGTGTATTTTTACTTGGTTTACTTATTATTTTAATGACAGAAGCTAATGCTAAAAGCTATAACAGTTGGCATCTTCTTTATCAAGATACTTATGGTGTTATCAAAAAAATAAAAGACCCAAAAAAGGACAAGACAGTTATTGAATTTAAGAGTAAAACAAGTCGAGATACCTATATTAATGGTGCGAAAACAGGAAAAAAAGCTTGGAATAATAGAAAAGATAAAACTATAAGATGGGATTTTAATTTTAATAAAAATTTTGTAATTATGGTGAGTCTAAAGACCAAAGATGGTTATCGTGACCTTATCTATACTTCGGGTGAAGATAATGGTAATCTATATTTTGGTCTAGGAAAGTATCTCGTAAAAGGTACTTGGCAAACAATAAGAAGAGATTTAAAAGCTGATTTACACAAATATGAGCCTGATAATGAGATAGTCTCGGTTAATGCTTTTTTAATTAGAGGAAGTGGTCGAATTTCTAAAATTGAGATGTTGAGTCCAAAAAAGAAGAAAAAGAGTTTTTCTATAAATGAGAATATGAACAAAAATAACTTTACAGATAAAAAAGTTGAAAATATTGTTAAAAATGTGGAAGAGAAGATTAAAAATATTATTAGAAAAGAGCAAAAGAGTAAAGATAAAAACAATTATGTTAGAGAAAATAAAGAACAGGAGTTATCAACTTTATCGTCAAAGGATAGTAACAGTTTAGCTCCAAAAATTATATTAGAGGAGGGAAGTCTTGTTTATCATAAATTAGGAGAACCTTTTTTTGACCCAGGTGCAACAGCTATTGATTTTGAAGGGGTGGCTATTGATGTAGATGTCATTGGAGAGGTGGATATCAATAAAGTAAACCGATATGTGTTGAGCTATATTGCTACGGATGAAAATGGGTATACCACCACCAAAGCCAGAGTGGTAATGGTACATAAAGCAGGAGAATCAGTTAAGCAAAAAAAAGAGATAAAAAAAGATAAACTTCCTTTAAAAAGCATAGAGAAAAAGCAGATGGAAAATTATGAAGAGCTGATGCCCCTCTCCCCATTGGATGATACTGAAAATATGGGGATGGGAATGGATGAAGAGTTAATGTATTATGATTAACTTTTACTTTTGTGTAATCTTAAATGCTTCACCCACGGCTTTTATAAAACTGCTTCTCACAGCTCCCTCTTCAAGTGCTGAGTAGGCCGCTGCTGTAGTGCCACCTGGACTCATAACTGAATCCTTTATTAAAGCAGGATGATTAGATGCTAGGAGTGGTGCAAAGCCTTTAAAGAGAGAGGTGGTAATCCCTATGGCATCTTGACGTTTTAACCCCTCTTTGACCAAACCATCCATCATTGCTTCTGCTACTAGCGTCAATAGGGCAGGACCTGAACCTGCAATTGCAGTTGCAATATCTATCTCTTTTTGACTATCCACCCAAAAGGTATCACCAATTTGAGAAAATATCGCAATTGCATCCTCTCTTTTAGAAGGGTCACCTGTTATAACACTGGTCGAAGCACCAAATTTGGCAGCAACATTTGGCATGACTCGAATGTAGTTATCAGCTTGAATATTTGAGCGTAATTGCTCTATGGTTGACCCTGCTAATACAGAGTAGAGGCTATCTGCTTTGCCTGTTAGAAGCTCTCCCACAGATGCCAAGGCATAAGGTTTTACTGCCAATAAAATATTTTTTTGACTGATGTCAAAACTTTTTAAAGGGTGTATCTCTGCACTGTATCTCTCTTTTATTGCTTCTAGTTTTGAGATGTCTCTTGCTACAAACTCTAGCTCATAGTTATCTTTTAACCCCTCTGCCATTGCGATTGCCATTGCTCCTGGTCCAACGATAGTTAATCTCATTTTTACCTCTTTTTAGGTGGATTATAGCAAAATATAATAGATTTTGAGGTATTATATTTTCTTAAATTAATATCGTAAGGTTATAAATGTTTAAAAATTATAAAAAGAGTTTTCTATTGAGTTTTCTGCTCTCATTGGTATTTTTATTTTTTGCTGGTTGTTCAGGTAAAGATGCTGTAAAAGAGTATGATAAACCCGCTCTATATTGGTATAAAAATATTATTAAAAGTGTCTCATCTTCAAGTTTTGATAAGGCAGATAACTTCTATATCTCATTGCGTAGTGAACATATGCGTTCACCACTTCTTTCCACAGCAACTATGATATTGGCACAAGCACATATGGAGGATAAATCCTATTTGATGTCAGACTACTATCTTGATGAGTATCTTAAAAAATACGCCTCCTCAGGAAAGATAGAACAGGCACGATTTTTAAAAATCAAGGCAGCTTTTTTGGGGGTAAAGAATATTAACCGAGACCAAAAATTGATGATAGATACCCTACGTGCGGTGGATGATTTTGTTATTGCTTATCCAAAATCTCACTATAGACCCATTGTGGATACGCTAAAAGTACGTCTACATATGGCACAATACCTTTTAAATGAGAGCGTTGCACGACTCTACAACCGTATTGATAAAGATGAGGCAGCCAAGATATATCGTGCAAAAAATGAGCGTTCGGTATTAAATTCTAGCGATATCGAAGCTCCAAAAGAGGGCTTTTTTGCCAAAATATTTAACTAAAGGATTTACTTTTAATGCAACTTTCTAACTATGAACCATTTCCCACACAACTCCCTTTAATTATAGAGGATGATATTTTTTTGTATCCTTTTATGATTAGCCCAATTTTTTTAAAAGAGCAAAAAGATATTGATGCGGCAACGTTTGCAATGGAAAAGAATTCCCTACTTTTCTTAACCACTACCAAAGAGGGCTTTGAGGGTTCAAGAGATTTGGATAGTCTCAATAGGGTTGGTGTGATTGGTTCCATAATGCGTAAGGTACATATTCCAGATGGTCGTGTTAAGATTCTTTTTCAAGGGTTGGCAAAAGGTGAAATTGCAATGCCAATAGAGGAGTTGGAGTTGGAAACGCTTAGTTTTCAAAGTTCACTGATTAATCTGGTTGAAAATCAAAAGTACTCCAATCTAAAAGTGGAGGCGTTAATCGGAATTTTAAATGAAAAACTTCAACTGTTATCAAAAATTTATGGAAATATTCCTTCCGATTTACTCAAGACCATTTCAGAGACTGATGAGCCTTATCGTATTGCTGATTTGGTATCCTCTATTTTAAAAATTACCAAAACCGAAGCGTATGAAATTTACAAGATTGAAGATGTGGAAGAGCGACTGATGAAGCTTATTGATATTATTATAGGAGAGATGGAGTCTGCTAGAGTTGAAAAAGAGATACGTTCAAAAGTACATAATAAAATTGAGCAAACTAATAAAGAGTATTTTTTAAAAGAGCAGATAAAAGAGATTAACAAAGAGTTGGGGGTGGATGCTCAAAGAGATGAGGAGATAGAGGAGTTTCGAAAAAAGCTTGATGCCATTAAAGAGCATATCTCCCCAGAGATAGAAAAAGAGATATCTAAACAGCTTGATAGATTTTCAAGAATGCACCCTGATAGTGCCGATTCTAGTCAGATACATACCTATTTGGAGTGGGTTTTCGAGCTTCCATTTGGTGTGCATAGTCAAAAGAGTCTAAGTGTGGCAGATGTACAGTTTGAGCTAGATAATGACCACTACTCTTTGGTTAAACCAAAAGAGCGTATTGTAGAGTTTTTTTCGGTCAGAGAACTAGCTGAGAGAAGAGAGATGACCTTGGACTCTAATGCAGGGGTTATCCTCTGTTTTTTTGGCCCTCCAGGGGTAGGTAAAACATCATTGGCAAACTCCATTGCCAAAGCACTTGGCAGACCTCTTATACGTATGGCACTGGGAGGACTAGAAGATGTTAATGAGCTACGAGGACATCGAAGAACCTATGTAGGAGCGATGCCTGGTCGAATCGTACAGGGGCTTATAGATGCCAAGAGTATGGATCCTGTGATTGTACTTGATGAAATTGACAAAGTAGGACGAAGCCAAAGAGGAGACCCCACTTCTGTTTTATTGGAGATACTTGACCCTGAACAAAATAGTGAATATAGAGACTATTATCTAAACTTCAATATTGACCTCTCCAAAGCAATTTTTATCGCCACGGCAAATGATATTGGAGCAATTCCCGCACCTCTTCGTGACAGAATGGAGTTTATAACCGTATCCTCTTATACGCCTGATGAGAAGTATGAGATAGCCAAGCAGTACCTCATCCCTCAAGAGCTAAAAAAACACGCTCTTTTAGATGGAGAGTTTGGGATAACACCAAAGGCACTAAAGATTCTTATTGATGAGTACACGCGAGAACCAGGGGTACGTGGTCTTCGTCGTAAGATATCAGAACTGATGCGAAAATCTGCAACACTGCTTCTCAGAGATGAGACAATTAAAAATATTAAAATAAAAGTAAAAGATTTAGCAAAATTTGCCGATAAAAAAGTGTTTGAAGTATCTGCCATTGATAAAGTACCATTAATTGGTGTGGTGAATGGATTGGCATGGACTTCTGTTGGGGGTGATGTACTCAAAATTGAGGCGATTAAAATCAAAGGAAAAGGGCTGGTTAAACTCACAGGTAGTCTAGGAGATGTGATGAAAGAGTCTGCGTATATCGCTTTTTCTGTGGTCAAAATTTTAATTGATAATAAGAAGTTAAAAGTCAAAAAAATAGATAAAGAGAACGATAAAAATAATAATATAGAGATTTATAATCAGTATGATTTACATATCCATGTTCCAGAGGGAGCAACCCCAAAAGATGGACCAAGTGCAGGAATCACTATGGCAACGGCTATCGCCTCTATTTTATCAGAGAAAAAGATAGATAACCAAGTGGCGATGACAGGAGAGCTAACCCTTACAGGCAAAGTTCTACCCATAGGAGGACTCAAAGAGAAGTTAATCGCAGCTTATAAAGCAGGAGTGACCAAAGCACTTATTCCTGATAAAAACTATGAGCGTGATTTGGATGAGATACCAAATGAGGTTAAAGATGCGATTAAAATTATCCCTGTCTCTACGGTAGAAGAGGTACTCTTTGAGGTTTTGATTGATTAGAGGGATGAATTGTTCTAGGAAGAAAAATTGAGTGCAAATTTTAGTTATAATGGGGAAAAAAATAGGGAAAAATTTTGAAATTAAATATAGTAAATTTTATTTTATTGCTATTGTTGTTTACACTTACTATTCAAGCCAAAGATTACACACAAAAAGAAGTTACAAAAAACTTTATTAATATGATGGTGAAAGAGCATCAGTTTGAAAAGTCATACCTGACCAAACTCCTTAGTGATGTCAAGTTTCAACAGGAAGCATTGGGAATGTTTAACCCAAAGTATCGTAAAAAAATAAAAAAGAGTAATGACAAAAAGATTAATAAAAAAAAGCAAATAGTAAAACATGGAAGTTGGGATAGATATGAGAAGATGTTACTAGGAGATACCCGAGTCAAAAAAGGAGTGGCGTATATGCGAGAGCATCGTACAATATTTGCTGAGGTCTATAGAGAGTATGGTGTACCTCCTGAGTATATTACGGCTATTATTGGAGTAGAGAGCTACTATGGTTATAATCGTGGGAAGTTTCCTGTATTTGATACGTTAACTACTTTGGCGTTTGAGGATAATAGACGAAGCAAATATTTTAGATATGAACTTAAGAAGTTTTTGCTTCTCTCTAAGTCTGAAAAATTTAATCCTAAAAAAGTCAAAGGCTCATTTGCAGGGGCAATTGGATTGGGGCAGTTTATGCCAAGTGCCTATAAACCTTTTGCTGTGGACTTCAACAAAGATGGTAAAAAAAGTATGCAGACCACTTCAGATGCCATTGCAGGGATAGCAAATTATTTTAAAAAAAATGGATGGAAAAAAGGAGAGACTGTAGCAGTTAGGGTCTCTTACAAAGGTAATCGCTATACAGAGAGGAAAACAGGCTACCCTTATAAATATTCACGAGTAGAGCTAGAGGGTATAACTCCAAAATATGCCAAATGGCATTATGATGGTAAAGTTAGAATTATCAAACTAAAGAGATATGCGTATGATGAGCTTTGGTATGGGGCTAAAAATTTTTATGTGATAACGCGATATAACCATAGTTCCTATTATGCTATGGCAATACACCAACTGGCTCAAAAGATAAAAAAAGGTTACAAAAAAAAATATGCTGATAATTTTTCTAACTAATGAATAGTATTATACAATTTAAGAATCGAAGAGAGTAGTTTCTCTTCAGTAATAGGGTTGATAAGAAAGTCATGTGCTCCTGCGTTGAAGGCATCTTTTTTAAAGAGGTCATTGGATGAAATAGCAATAACTGGGGCGTGTTTCAGAAGAGGGTTACCTAGATACTCTTGTAGAAACTCTATTCCATTGAGAATAGGCATCTCGATATCAAGTAAAATAAGATTAATATCATTCTCTTTTTGACAGATATTCAATGCCTCTCTTCCATTACTAGCTTCAAGAGTTTGCACTTTGTATAGCTCTTTATAAAGAATGGAGCTTAAAAGTTTCCTATTAATATAATCATCATCTACCATCAATACTTTAAATTCAACCATCTATCTTCTCCTGTATTTTTGAATTGCACTCATTAGTTTATCTTTACTCATCACACCGATAATCTCCTCTTGAATATAGCTGTTTTGCAACTTATCATCAGGCTTATTAAGACTAAGACGAATAATATTCATTCGATTATGATGCTTGGAAAGGGCTTTTTGATGCAGTTTTTCAATCTCAATATCAATAAATAGTAAATCATAATTAGTATCTTGAACTTTACTTTCGAGATTCTTAACGGTGTCTAAAATTTCAATTTTATATGTTAAATTAGAGAGAACCTTAGAGAGTATTTGTGCTTCAAGAGGATTTTTTTTTGCAATCAGTATGATTCGTTCAGTTGTCTCATTTTCCTCTTCCTCCTCTTCAAAGAGCAGTGAAATTCCATTTGCTTGGGTGATGGATGTTGGTTTTATCTCCTCTAGGACATCGCTCTGTTGCTGTTTATTTCTATCTTGTTTTTTATCATTTTCGGGTTCTTTCTCCTCCTCTTCATTACTAGAGAAGTCCTGTTCTAAAAACTTTTTAAGAATAAACAGCAGTTCACTAGTCTCAATAGGTTTGGGAATATAATCATCTAATCCCTCCTCTATAAAACGCTCTTTGTCCCCTTTAAGTGCATTGGCGGTAAGTGCTATGATTGGGGTATGTGTAATTTTTTCCTCTTTTTCATAGTTGAGTATCTCGTTTGTTGCTTCAACTCCATCCATGACAGGCATCTGTATGTCCATAAATATTAAATCATAGCTATTGGTTCGGTATCTTTCAAATGCTTCAAGACCATTGTTGGCAAGTTCAACCTCTAGTCCATAACGTATGAGAATCTGTTTGACAAGCTTTTGGTTAATAAAGTTATCTTCTGCTACTAAAATTTTACCTTTGAATTGAATGTTTTGAAACTGTACAGCTTTGTTAGATAGTTTGTTTTGCTCTTCTGTGTTGCTATATTGCTCTTTTTGAACCTCTGCAATGGCATTAATATTATTGAGTATTTTTGTTGGTGTAACAGGTTTATAGATAATTTTACTTTTAGAGAGACCAAAGCCTTCAATTTTTGCTCTATTTGAAAAACTTGAGATGATAGTAATCCTCTTGGAGTTTAGTTTTTTTATATGTGTTAAGATGTCATCGTTTATGTTGTCAATATCTATCCATATATTATTGGATTTAGACTCATCTCCAAACAGTTTTAAATCAGAAGCAGTATGTAGTTTTTGAATCTCAAGGTTAAAATAGTTTAGATACTTTTCAATATTGATATCACTTTGACTGGCTACTCTATTTTGATACTTCACAATAGAAACATCTCGATCTATACTCATGTCACAAAGTGCTGTATCCTCTTGAATCTCTTCTAGTTTTAGGGTAAAGTGAAATCTTGTTCCTTTCTCTTTTTGGCTCTCTAGTTTTAGCTCACTTTTCATCAGCTCCAAGAATTTTGTTGAGATGGTAAGCCCCAATCCTGTTCCCCCATACTTTCGAGTAATAGAGACATCAGCTTGTGTAAATGCAGCAAAGACATTGAGTTGTTGCTCTTTTGTCATTCCTACCCCATCATCTTCAATACTAAATGAAATAACGGCGTTGTTGTCACTGGTCGTAACTTTTAGTATCTCAACAGTTATATGTCCTCCAAAGTCTGTAAATTTTACTGCATTACTCATAAGGTTAATGAGAACCTCTTTGATTTTTATGGCATCACCTAGAAGTTTTTTGTTTATCTGTGGATCAAGATAGAAGGTAAGTTCTATCTCTTTCTCTGAAGCTTTTACTCCATAGGTCTCTATGGCATTCTCAAACTCTATAATAGGGTCAAATATAATATTCTCAATCTCTACATTATTACTCTCTATTTTTGATAGATCAAGTATGTTATTGATAATACTTAAAAGATTTTCTGAACTCTTTTCAATAATTGAGGTAAACTCTGTCTGTTCTCCATCTAGTTGTGTGCTTTGTAGCAGTTGTGTAAAGCCTACAATTCCATTGAGTGGTGTTCTGATTTCATGAGACATATTGGCTAAAAATAGAGATTTTGAAGCATTTGCTTCGAGTGCTTGTCGTTTATCTTGTCGTGCATTCTCTATTAAAATTTCTAAAAATCGATAGGCATCTTTAATCCCTTTATTGGTATTGAGATTAATGCTTTTTAGGGTATTTAAGCTAGGAACATCAAAATTTTCATCGGATTCTACCTCTTTTACTGTATTGTTTAAGATATCCTCTAAGCTTTTTATATTATTAGAAATTTCATTTCTTGTTTTGTAGCCTAAAAAAGTAAGAAGCAGTGCTAAAATCCAGAAGAAAGTTGCCACAATTAAAATAATAATATATTTTAAGATATAGGCATCATTTTCTATTGCCAATGACTTCTCAATCTCTTTTTGAATTAAGGCAAACTGATTGATTTTATCGGTGTGCATAATATGCCAACTTACAGGGTCAATAGAGAACTTTCCATCATTGATATTTGATTGTAATTTTGAGTAAGAGGTCTCTATCTCTCGGTGGATATTTTTATAATCACGGGTATCAGTATGGAGGTTGATTCTATCTCTTAAATCCAAATCACCAACTTCTAAAGGAGAAAAAGTATTGGATTTACTCTTAGCATAGTTCCAAAAGGTAATATCTTTTTGTGTTAATGCTATCTGTTTCATTAAAAAATAGTTGACAAAATCTCTCTCTAACGAAGAGTACTCTGTGGCAATATATAGTTGAGATAGAGAAGTGACCAACGAGGCTATCTCATTATTAAGTTTATAGTGGTTAATCAGAAGTTGCTGTTCTAGTATTGGAGTGGTAAGGGTTTTGGTATATTTTTTCTCAAATGCCTGATAAAATGATAGCTTTCTTTGGTCAATTTCTGCTCGATAGGAGGGAAGTTTGTCAAGATTATCAAAAATATTTTGGGAGATATGTTTATTTTGAAATTTTGACAATCCAGAGAAGAGAGACTGCTTATTGATAGGAACAATATGTTGTTTCATTTTTTCAATAGAGGCATCAGTATTGAGTCTCTGTCTTATAAGTTCATCTTTTGCTTTTTTACCTTTTGAGCCAAGAAAAATAGAGTTTAGCCCTCTCTCTTTTCCCAATTGTGTAATGGTATCATTAAAAAAAACATTATTTTTTATAATAATTTTTAGCTCATTTGCTTTATGGTATTGACCGTAAGAGTTAAAAAAAAAGTAGCTAGAGACAATGAAAAGTAGCATTATAGGCAACATACTTATTAATCGTAATTTATTGTTTATTTGCATGATAGGACCTTTCTTTATCTATTTAAATGCTGTTTCTTTGTTTCATATAATCCTCTAAAGAGATAAAAAGACCCCAGTATTTTTTAAATAAGGGTTCTAATTTATCATAGTTTGTAGCGAATTGAATCTCTTCTAAGACATCGGCTAGTTCATTAATACGAAGGTTACTTGCCGCCCCTTTTAATTTATGTCCAAGCTCATGAATATTGTCAAGGTCTTTTTGATAATAGGATGTCAAAAGATGGTCTTTGTCATGGTGCGCTTGTTCAATAAAGTCCTCAACAAACTCTTCAATTAAAACAACGGGTAGATTTAATTCATTGGCTGCAATTTTAGGGTTGTAGTTGATAGGAAGAGCTTTTATATTATCAAGGGTAAACTTGGTCTCCTTTTTACTACTCTCTTTTGCTTGAGGTGTAGGGGTGGTTTCCTTTTGAGTATCTTCTAAATCAAAAAGTGCCAAATCATTATCAAAGTCGATGTCTAGGTCAAGTTTATCAGGTGTGGTTGGATGAGATGTGGTGGTTTGGGATATGGTAGTTTTAGAAACGTTTGTATCTGTAAAGTCAAGAGAGAGTTCCTCCTCTTTCTTATCTACATTAGAGAGAAGTTCAGTAAAAGTACTATTAAGCTTCTCCTCTTTTTGAACACTATCTAAGGAGTCTTTTTCTAAAAGATTTTTCATCTCTGATTGATGTATATTTTTAGGCTTTTTAAGCGTTAAAAGTGCTAGTTTAGTATAGTACTCATCAACTAAAGGCAGACGCTCATCTTTTGGTAGTTTTTTGATTTTTAGTAGCAGTATATTGATATTTGGTATCTTTAGCGTCAAGGCGAGGTTTGATAGGTTTTTAACAACCTTATCATCTCCATCTTGAAGACGTTGTTCATCAATAATTGATTGGTCTATAAAGCTATCAAGATAGAGTTTATAATCGTCAACAGTCAATCCAATCTCTTGTGCAATTTTAGCCACATCAAGATAGATTGGTTCGTAATTAATATGGATATTATACCCATCACTGTTGGTCTCAATAGCATTAGATAGCTCTATTAATTTTATCTCTTTACCATTTGTATAGAGTATGTTCTCTTTAAAATTGGCGATAATTTTTCTCTTTTGGTCTAAAAATTCTAATTTATTGTTCTCAAACTTAATACTGTCTATAGCTCTAGCAGTGAAAAGCTCATCAAATGTTGCGTACCCAAGTAGCTCAATAAATTTCTTGTCTGCTAATATTAGTTCTTTTTTATCATTGTATCCGTAATACATACTTATTTACCTCATTTTTTAATCATATTGAGCGTATCGCTCAAGTTCTTCTTCTATATCTATTTTTGATGCTGGTTTATGTACCACAATAAAACCGATGATAGTATCATCTTTATCACGTTTTGGTGTACAATGAATACTGCTCCAAAAATACATACCATCACGTCTTATATTTTTAATAGTAGAAAACCATTTTTTTAGTCTTTCTTCCGTTGACCATAGTTTCTCATAAATTTCATCGGGGACATCAGGGTGTCTAAAAACCTCATGATTTTTTCCAATTAACTCTCTTTTTCGAAAACCTGTCACTTCAGCAAAGTTTGAATTACTAAAAGTGATGATACCATTTATATCAATTTCATATATTAAATTTGTTGTATAGGTATATTCAATATCTAATGCAATAAGCTGATGCACAAATTTCCTTTCTAAGAGAGTAAATTAATTTATAACCAGTAACTTTATTATAAAAATACTAAATATTTATTTAAATAAAACTATTTGATTGTATTAAAGAAAAATTTTAAGGTCTATTTTACACTTATAAATAATAAATGTTCATTTTAAGCTCCGAATTAACATTATACAATAAATTATGTTTTTAAATTCTTAGCGATTGTGGTAGAGGTGGCAAGTGCTAATTCTTCGAAACTAGCATTTTTTATCGCTTCAAAAGTACCAAAATAGTTCAGAAGTTTCTTAATCGTAGCAGAACCTATTCCCTTTTTTTGAAGCAGTGAGTTTTGGGTATCCTCTTTTCGTTTTCTATTTTGGTGATAGGCGATGGCAAAACGGTGTGCCTCATCTCGTTGACGCTGTACCCACTGTAGATATTTATCTGTAGGGCTTAATTTAAAAACAGACTCTTTGGTATAGATAATGTCTTTAGCCGATCCTTTAGCTCGGTGGGCTTTATGATCTAGCTTCTCTTTGGCGATGGCGATGACATCTAATCGCATATTCACCTCATCAAGTAGTTTGAGTGCGAGTTGTCTTAGTGTCTCTCCTCCATCAAGTATCCACAAGTTGGGTGCAGGGTTTTTGCCAAAGCTATCAATCCTACGGCGTAGCATCTCTCTCATCTGTCCATACTCATCTTTGGCTTGAAGTTTATACCGTCGGTAGTGATTCTTTTGCCATTTTCCCTCATTCCAAACCACCATAGCTCCTACCGTGGCGACCCCCATCATATGAGAGTTGTCAAATGATTCCACCCTATATGGTAGCGTCTCTAGCTCAAATAGTTCAGATATTTTAGGCTCTATCTCCTCTTGGTCTCTCTGTTTTAGAATCTCATGAGCATTGCTAATAGCAAGTGTGGTTAATCTTTTTTTTGAGCCTTTTAAGGGATGATGAATAGTTATTGTTTTAGAGAAGCGTTTTGATAAAAGGGTTGATATCTCCTCTTTGTCTTCAAAATTATCAGCAACCAAAATTGTTTTGGCTATTTGTGGTGTTTCATTGTGATAAAACTCCAATAACGCCTGTTTATAGGCTTCATTCTCATCATAGATATTTACGCCTCTAAATGTTGAAAATGCTGAAGAGATAATTTTTCCTTGACGCATAAAAAGTTTAATGATAACCCCTTTACTCTTTCCATTGACAATGGCAAAAATATCCATATCTTCCAATGATTTTAGGTCAAGATGTGAGCCAATAGTTAGTTTTTCAAGCGTTTGAATATTGTCACGAAGTTTTCCCGCCTCTTCATAGCGTTCACTAAGTGCGAGTTTCATCATTTTCTCATGTAATACTTTTATGAGAATATAACGTTTGCTTATTGATTCTTTGGCTTTGGTAATGATGATTTGATATTCCTCTTTTGTGATTTTCCCTTCGCATGGGGCTAGACACTTCTCTATTTGATAAAAGAGACAGGCTTTTTTCCCATTAAGGCATGACTTTTTTTGAACCATAGGAAAAACCTCATAGAGCGTATCAAGCAGAACCTTTCCCCCATTTGGGAAGGGTCCATAATAGGAGATACTGTTACCTTTGATATTTTTATTTTTGATAATTTTTCGAGTGAGTTCAAATCGTGGAAATGCTTGGGACTCATCTATATAGATATAGGGATAGGTTTTATCATCACGAAGTAGAATATTATATTTGGGATTTAACTGCTTAATAAGAGAGTTCTCCAAAATCAGTGCATCTGTTTCTGTCTCTACGATAATATACTCAATTGTTACAGCTTGTGCTAACATTCGTCTGATTCTAACTTCAAGGGTAGGGTTGGGTTGTAGTGTTGGGGTGAAACGCCAATAACTTTTGACACGATTTTTTAAATTTTTTGCTTTTCCCACATAGAGCACTCTTCCACTTTCATCAAAATATTGGTAAATACCTGCTTGGGTAGGTAGGTTTTGAATAATTTTTAGCATTTAGTTGTCTCTTATTGAGTTTTTAATTTTGGAAAATGCCTCTTGTAGCTCTTTGTCTTCACTTTTTACCATAAAATCACCATGAGCAACCTCTTGATAATAGGGAACAGTTGAGACGATTTTTTTCTCTTTTAGAATTGAGATATGTTTTGAGTTAAAAAGTATCACCTTTGAGGCTTTCATCTGTTGACACTTTTCATCACTCTTTGCTAACATACTTAATATAGTTTTTAATAAATCTTTATTATAATTGAGCTCCATTTTAAACCCTGGGTGAGATAGTGCCACAAAAAGTGTATCTTCTCGAAGATATACAAAGGCGATTGCTTTTTGAAACCTAGGTGCTAAAAAGGAGAGAAACTTCTGATAGCAGTAGTGCTTCTTAAGTAATTTAAACTCAGGTAGGTTGGTTATATGCGAAAGAATAGTATGGGCATTTTTCATATTTTAATTATAACATTTTTTAGCTTTTTTTTATTGAGTGGTTGTGGATATAAAGCTGACCCATATTGGATTGATAGAAGTGACAAAGGGGGAAAATAGTTATGAGAAAGTATGATATATTGATAATTGGTGCAGGTATAGCAGGGCTTTATTCTGCAATGAATATTCCAAAAGATAAAAAGGTTTTGGTAGTCTGTAAAGATATTCCGTGGGAGTGTAATACTTTTTATGCCCAAGGGGGAATAGTTACGGCATTAAATGAAGCCGACATCCCCTCACACGTAGAGGATACGATGTCTGCAGGGGCATTTCATAATGACAGGGAAGCGGTGGAGATTATGAGTCGAACCTCTATCGCTACGACCAAAGATATTATAGAAAGAGGAATGGAGTTTGACAGTGATGAGGAGGGAAATATTCTCTACACCAAAGAGGCAGCTCACTCAGCAGAGAGAATTATCCACGCAGGAGGGGATGCTACAGGGCGATATATGCACTACTTTATGATGGTTCAAAACAGGCATCAACTCCAAAGAAATACATTGGTTTATGACCTTTTAATAGAAAATGGTCGCTGTTATGGGGTGAATGCGTTGGTGAACTATCGACAAGAGACTATTTTAGCGGATGACGTGATTATTGCCTCAGGTGGTGTAGGGTCACTCTATGAATTTAACACCAATTCGCGAACTGTTTCAGCTGATATTCATGGTATCTGTGTTGAAAAAGGGATAGAATTAGCAGATATGGAGATGATGCAGTTTCATCCAACGGTATTTGTTAAGACTCCTTTTGCTAGAAAACTGTTACTAACTGAAGCACTACGAGGAGAAGGGGCGTGGGTGGTTGCAGAAGATGGCAGACGCTTTTTGTTTGATTATGATGAGCGAGGAGAGTTGGCAAGTCGTGATATTGTAAGCCGAGCTATTTTTGACCATAAGAGAAAAACAGGGGAAGAGGTCTATTTGGATTTTTCTATGTTCGAAGAGAAGTGGTTTGCCAAACGTTTCCCCAATATTACACGAAGTTTTGAGGCGATTGGATATACGTTTCCACAAGACAGAGTCCCCATCTCCCCTGCATTTCACTACGCAGTAGGAGGAATAAAGTGTGATACTGATGGGTGTGTTGAGGGAATAGAAGGGCTGTATGTTATTGGTGAAGCATCAAGCACAGGAGTGCATGGAGCGAACCGTTTGGCATCAAACTCTCTACTTGAAGGGGTGGTATTTGCCAAACGGGCTGTTGACCATCTTCTAGCAAAAGCCTCTGTCGAGATAGTTGTGCCAAAATTTGATAAAGAGTATAAAAATATTGTTCATCATGAAAAGGACACGGTTTACAAGCATCGTCTAAGAAAAATTATGTGGGATGAGATAGGGGTTATTCGTACTAAAAAAGGGCTACTTAAGGCCAAAAATGCGATTTTTGACATGAAAAACCGTGATATTGGACGGCTATTGGAGCTTAGACTAAATACTGCCTCTGCCATTGTTGAGGCGGCATTGAAAAGAAAAGAGAGTTTGGGAACGCACTATGTAGAGTAAGGAATACAAATTAAATAAGTGCCAGTTTTCATAGGTAAATAAACGAATAGATTTAGCTATAGTTTGACGCAGGACTACTCCCCGTAATTCAAGGAAAATTAGAGTTAAAGATATTTGTTTAGTTGCCTTTGAAATTTGGTAGTTATTTAATTTGTATTCCTAAGAGAAGTGTAGCATGTTAATAGTACTCTGAGAAAATTGATAAAAATTAGAAACATATTATATTTAAAAATCATAAATAGAAATAAAGTTTAAGCTGTAAGTGTTACGAAATAGCCTAGTTTCTCTCTTTTAAAATCCTCCTCTTTTATCGTGCCAAAAATTATATTTTTTTAACTATAATTAGAACAAATTAAAACTATTAGACCCTTTTGGGTCTCTATATATGGAGTACAAATGCACGATTTACATTTAGCTACCACGTGGGTAGGTTGGGTATCATTAGCAATCTTTATTATTGGATACTATTTTATTGCCGCAGAGGATACATATCGTATCAATAAAGCCAAACCAGCACTTTTAACAGGTACTGGTATCTTTATGCTTATTGGTGTATATTTTGCGATAAATGGCTTAGATGGGCATATTCTTGAAAAAGAGGTAGAGCATTTGATTGTAGAGATTTCAGGAATTTTCTTCTTCTTATTTGTCGCAATGACCTATATTGAAGCGATGATTGACCGAGGTGTCTTTATGGCTTTACGTTATAACTTGGTCTCAAAAGGGTATAGTTATGGTAAACTTTTTTGGGTAACAGGTCTTTTGGCATTTTTTATCTCTCCTATTGCTGATAACTTAACCACCGCACTTATTCTTTCCACAGTTCTCTTGACAATTGATAAAGATAAAAGAGAGTTCTTAGTACCAAGTGCCATCAATATCGTAGTCGCTGCTAATGCAGGTGGGGCATGGTCTCCTTTTGGAGATATCACCACACTAATGGTATGGGTAGATGGTAGAGCTGAGTTTACAGAGTTTCTCTTTTTATTTCCTGCAGCATTTTTGGGTTGGAGTGTAACAGCATTTCTCTTAAGCCGATTTGTACCAGAGGGAACACCTCCATTTAGCAGTGATGAAGAACCTACTCAGATTTTAGAGGGTGGTAATGTAATTATGGGACTTTTTGGTCTAACCATATTCTTTGCAATTATCTCTCATCAAGCACTTCATCTTCCTGCAATGTGGGGAATGCTGTTTGGTTTAGCCATCTTAAAACTCTACATCTATAAGATTAATGAGAGTGAGTCAGAGACACAGATTAATGTATTCTCATGGATTGCAAAAGTAGAGAATGATACACTTCTATTCTTCTTTGGTATCTTGGCAGCTGTTGGTGGACTTCATTTTCTTGGATTCCTCGAATATTTTACGGCACTCTATGAGATATTTGGTGCAACAGCTGTCAATATTGGGGTTGGCTTCTTGTCTGCTGTAGTTGATAACGTTCCTGTTATGTCGGCTGTATTAAAAGCCAATCCAAATATGGGGACAGACCCTATGGCGATTCAAGAGCAGTGGATGCTAGTAACTATGACTGCAGGTGTGGGTGGGTCATTAATCTCATTTGGTTCAGCCGCAGGTGTAGGAGTTATGGGAAAAATGCATGGCATCTATACCTTTGCTTCTCATATGAAATTGGCTTGGACAGTACTTGTGGGATATATTGTTTCTGTAACTATTTGGTTTATACAGTTCAATATGTTACACATAGGTTAATTCTCATTTCTTAAATGGTGCGTTACCAAAAATTAGCGTAAAGCCCCTTGCTTTAGCTATGGGGATATAAGCATACTTTAATTAAAAGAATTGTAGAATTTGAACAGAATAATATTTTTTGTTTTTTTATGTTATTTAAAATTCTTAAAATATCTGGTTGAGAATAGAATAGTCTTGTATTCTCATAAAATTTTAACAAGTTTGGTTTAATAGAAAATATATTGCGAAGGGTAAAATCTAGGATATATTTTAAATTTTTAAAACAGAAATATGATAGAGAAGGGGCATCTTCTCTTAGTTCAGAAACTGTTAGACCTGCGTCAGTAGGCTAGTTTCGCTTATCCTAGAATCCCCCTGCTTTAGGAATGCAAATTAAATAAGTGCCAAAGCTATGGGGAGTATGTCAAATTAAAAAATAATCATAGGAATTACCTACATGAAACAAGTACCCATTCTAGTCCTCGATTTTGGCTCCCAATATACACAACTCATCGCAAGAAAACTAAGAGAGTCAGGAGTTTACTGTGAAGTTGTTCCTTACAGAGAAAACATTGCTAATATTAAAGCCCGTAAACCACAAGGTATTATCCTCTCTGGTGGTCCTGCTTCTGTCTATGCTGAAGATGCCTATAAACCAAGCGAAGAGCTTTGGTCCTTAGGGCTTCCCATACTAGGAATCTGTTATGGAATGCAGTTGATTACTCAGCGTTATGGTGGAGAGGTGGTAGCCGCCGACCATCATGAGTATGGAAAGGCAAAACTAACCCTAAATGAATCACCACTCTTTAGAGGTATGACTAATAATGAGATTGTATGGATGAGTCATGGAGATAGAGCAGAGAGAATTCCTGATAATTTTGAGGTGATTGGAACTTCGGAAAACTCTCCATTTGCAGCTATTGGAAATGAGGAGATGAAAGTCTATGCTTGTCAATTTCACCCAGAGGTTCACCACACTGTAGAGGGAACAAAGCTTCTTAAAAACTTTGCAAAATATATCTGTGGATGTGATAGTACTTGGAATATGGGTGGATTTGCAAAAGAGAAGATAAATGCCATTAAAGAGCAGGTTGGAGATAAAAAAGTTCTTTGTGGTGTGAGTGGTGGAGTTGACTCCTCTGTGGTTGCTGCGATGCTCAATGAAGCACTTCCCAAAGAGCAACTTATCTGTGTTTTTGTGGATCAAGGATTGCTTCGTAAAGATGAGGCGGTGGATGTTAAAAATATGTTTAATCTTCTTGATATTCCTCTAATTACAGTAGATGCCAAAGTAGAATTCATGAAGGCTTTGGAGGGGGTAAGTGACCCTGAGACCAAACGTAAAGTGATTGGTGAAAAGTTTATTGAGGTGTTTGATGCAGAGGCAAAAAAATATACCGATGTGGCATTTTTAGCACAAGGGACACTCTATACCGATGTAATTGAATCAGTTTCTGTTAAAGGACCTTCTAAAACCATTAAATCTCACCACAATGTTGGGGGTCTTCCTGATTGGATGACCTTTGAGCTAGTTGAGCCTCTTAGAGAAATTTTTAAAGATGAGGTTAGAAAACTTGGACTTGAACTTGGACTTCCCAAAGAGATGATAGGTCGTCATCCATTCCCTGGACCTGGTCTTGCGATTCGAACCATGGGAGCGGTGACGCAAGAGGGGCTTCACCTGATTCGTGAGTCTGATGCGATTATGCAAGAGGAGCTAAAAGCCACAGGCTATTATGATAAAGTTTGGCAAGCATTTACCGTGCTTTTAAACGTGCAATCAGTGGGTGTTATGGGTGATAATCGTACTTATGATAACACTGTTTGTATAAGAATGGTAGAATCTGTTGATGGAATGACGGCAACCTTCGCACATATTCCACATGATGTGCTTGAAGGAATGAGTAGAAGAATTATTAATGAGATAGACGGGATAAATAGAGTAGTATATGATATCAGCTCAAAGCCACCTGCAACAATTGAGTGGGAGTAAATTTTAAGGAGGAGAGATAATGTTACGAGAGATATTTTTAATTGCTTGGGTATCTACTACGGTACTGTTTGCAATGGGAGGACCTGTTCCTAATTATGATGAGAAGTTTAATGAGCGTATAAATCAGAGAATTAAAGAGACTATGCCCATTATAGAAGATAGTATGCCTATTAAACAAGAGGTTGTTTCTGTTGTAAAAGTAGAACAACACTCTAGTAACATAACAAATATTCGACTCAAAAGCTTGGTTTTTCAAGAGGTAAATCATAAAAATATTCCTGTAAGAGAGGTAAAGTCTGGTTCAAAAGTTGTCTATATAAATGTTGCAATAAATGATAGTTCAGATATTAAAAAAGATGTTATTATCAGAAATCCTATCCCAAGTGGAACAGAGTATATTAGAGGCTCGGCTACTTGTGATAACCGATGTATTATCTCATACTCTAGTAGTTTTGGAGATGCTTTGAGCTTACATGAGGATGATAATGTTAACTATATTGAGTATCATTTTAAGCGTATGGATTTAGGAAAAGAGTACCGTATGGGATTTAGAGCAGTTGTGAAATAAGAGGGGGAAAAGAGACAGATGAACAGTGTTTTATTGATATTTATAGCGACTATCGCCATCTCTACGGTGATTAATGTTTTTTTGAAAAAGTTTGATATTCCAACAGTTATTGGTTATATCTTAACAGGTCTGGTGACCATGCAAATCTTTAGTTTTGGAGAGCATTCACAAGAGACGTTGGCACATCTTGCTGAGTTTGGAATTGTTTTTTTAATGTTTACCATAGGCTTGGAGTTCTCTATTGGACATATGAAAGCGATGAAAAAAGAGGTTTTTGTTTATGGGGCATTACAGGTTATTGTCTCAGGAGTTCTCTTTACTATTTTGGCAAATTTAGTGTTTGGAATGGAGATAAAGAGTGCCATTGTAATTGGTTTTGCTCTCTCCCTCTCCTCTACAGCTATTGTGATTAAAGTTTTAACTGAAAAAGATGAGACACACTCAGGCTATGGACGTATTGCTGTAGGTGTTTTGATTTTTCAAGATCTTGCCGTGATTCCAATGCTTTTAATGATTTCTATCTTCACCTCTCATGATAGCTCTATCTCTGAACTTTTACTTCACACGCTATTTCATGCCATACTGGTATTTTTTATTCTCTTTATTGTGGGTAAGTATTTTATAGAACGATTCTTTGACTGGGTCACATCATCTGATTCAGAAGAGATATTTTTAGTCTCTGTTATGCTAATTGTGATAGGGGCATCAGTAATTGCAGACTTTTTTGGATTCTCTTATACTTTGGGGGCATTTTTAGCAGGTATGACCATTGCTGAAACCAAATACCGTTACCGTATAGAGGCAGACCTTGTCCCTTTTAGAGATATTCTTTTGGGAGTCTTTTTTGTTACCATTGGTATGCAGATTGATTTAAATATCGTAGTAGAGTACGGGTTTGTTATCTTGGGGCTTTTAGTACTTATTATGCTTATCAAAGCATTGGTTATTTTTGTGGTAATACAGTTTTTTACTGTCAAGAGAACGGCAATAAAAAGTTCATTGACATTAATGCAAGTAGGAGAGTTTGCCTTGGCTATTTTTGCCTTGGCGTATAGTAATAAACTTATCTCATCTGATATTAACCAAATAATGATTATGACGGTGGTTCTCTCTATGGTGTTGACCCCATTTATTTTAAATAATCTCAAATACCTAGCCAATATGCTTTTTAAAGAGCCAACCAACCTTCGTGAAAGAGCAATACAATCAACAGGGTACAAGAACCATATCATTATCTGTGGATATGGTCCTTTGGGGAAGCTCTTGGCCAATAAGCTTAAAGAGAAAAATATACTCTATCTGATTCTGGAACATGATGTAAAAGTAGTTGATAAAGGGATAGCTTCTGGTGAAGAGTCGATATTTTTTGCTAATGCTGCTCAAAAAGGAGTCTTGGAACATTTCTGTATCAAAGACTCTTCGGCAGTTATCGTTGCGATTGAAAATGAGCATCAATTACGGCTTATCTGTGAAAATTTAGACTCATTTGATGGTTATGTAAATTCAGTGGTTAAGGTTAAAAACAGCTCTGAAGAGGAGATTATTCGCAATTTAAATGTTAAGCATATTATTAACAGTCGAGATAGTATCTCTTCTGTCTTAGTAGAACAAGCATTGGTATGTCAAATTGGAGTAAAATGAAGCTAAAGAGTTAACTCTTTAGCTTTTTCTATATCCTCTTTTATGGCACTTTTTAACGCATCAAGCCCCTTAAATTTTTGATTTTCACGAATAAAAGCGATAAACTCTAGCTCTATATTACCTCTGACCACGCCAATATCCTTATCTAAAATATGTGTCTCTACAGCAAATGAGCCATCAGTAGTAACGCGATGTCCAAAAAAACTAACACTACGAAGCCAAGTATCATCAATAAGAGTTTTTGTAGCATATACTCCTTCTTTAGGAAGTAGATGGTTTAAAACATTTAGATTAAGTGTCGGTACAAGCTCTTTTTTTCCAATCCCTTGACCTTCAATAACCTCTCCTGTTATCGTATAGTTACGATTAAGTAGCTCATTTGCCAGTCGTATTTCTCCATTTTTGATAAACTCTTTGATGGAGCGAGAGTGTACAGATACCTCTTTGTGTTTGACCTCGGCGATGACTATAACTTCCCCTTCAAATAGCTCTTGCAGGAGAGAAGTATCGCCCTCTTTTTTATACCCAAAACCAAAATCATATCCAACCACAATGCTCTCAAGTTGTGGAAAATCTTCAGATAGTGTTTGGATAAATGCTTTAGCAGAGAGGGATTTTATTTTGTCAAAATGGTAAAAAAAACAGGGTCGCTGAATATACTCTACTCGTCTATACCCTGTGGTCATAACGGAACGGTTACGCTCAATAATGACGACTGCTTCTGCCTGTTTTATAAGAGCCTGATGCCCAAGATGAATACCGTCAAATGAGCCAATGGCAATAGATTTGATGTTGTTATTGAGTTCCATAGTGTCCTAAGATAGTTTTCTGAAATGATACATATATTCTATATTGCCAGATTTTCCTGCCAATTTTGAGAGCGTACTATAGCATAATTCCCACCCCAATTTACTTGTTTTTAGCTCAAAATGCTCTATCGCTTCCTCTATCGCTTTTTTATCAACTACCACCCCACGACTATCTCGTTTTATATTTCGTCCCACTTCAAATTGAGGTTTAAATAGTAAAATCATATCTCCATCACTCAATCGGTCAATATCCTCTATAATTTGCAAAATAGAGATAAAAGAGACATCACAAGTAATTACATCAAAAGCATTATCACTTCGAAATACTCGTATATCCATCTCTTCAAAAATTTTTACTTTTGCATTGTCTCTAAGAGAGTGATGAAGCTGATTTGAACCAACATCTACAGCAGTTATAGATTTTACCTCATTTTCAAGTAAAATCTGCACAAATCCCCCTGTAGATGAACCGATATCCAATGCTCTTTTATCTTTTAAATTCACGGGATACTCTTCTAAAAATAGCTCCAGTTTTTTGGAAGCACGACTCACATAAAACTTCTCTTCATCTATATCTATATTTGAGTTTTCATCACATTTAGTAGAGGGTTTTGCTACTTTTCCATCTACAAATACTTTTCCTCTTTTTATGGCATCTATGGCACGGTTTCGGCTCTCGAAATGGTTGTTTTTTACTAGGTATTTGTCAAGGCGTTGCATTGGTGACCTTATAAATATTTTTATTATGTTGCTCATCATTTTGTATAAACTGTTTTGTTTTATCATCTGTTCCCCATTTAGAGCGTAATAACCAATAATTCATTTTCTTCCTTTCTAACTATCTAATAATACCACTTTAATATCCGAATGAGCAATATAAACCACACTCTTTCCACGCTTAGAACCAATCAAAATCTTATCATCTACTAACATATTAAGATATTTTCGAGCCGAATTTGCAGAGATGTCATAATCTACTAAAACCTCTTTGGCCGTAAAAATTCGCCCTGGGGTTTTTATCGCTTTTTTGACAATGTCTTTTTGTACAAAGTTAAGCTTTTCTCCTATCTTAGAGCCTGATAGCAGTGCATCAATCTCTTCAAACTCACGGCTTTTGGCTTGTAGATAGCCTAGTAACTCATCTACAGCGCGTAATATAACTTCGACTTGATAGTAGATAAAATAGGTCATGTCATTATCATCTATTTCAGAATGTAGATAGCTCATACCATATTTTTTTGGGGCTTCTTTTAGAAATTTTGAGATAGAGATATACTCAAAGTATTCAAATCCATTTTTTAGCATATACCAGTAAAATATGGCTCGTGCTGTTCGTCCATTGCCATCACTAAATGGGTGTTCGTAGCCTATCATAAAGTGTAAAATAATCGCTTTGACAATGGGGTCGATGAATACACTTCCATTTTCTCCATCGTGTTGCTCATTGGCAAAGATGCAGAGTTTAGCAAGTCGTGAGGGGATTTGGGTGTAGCATGGGGGCTGGTGGACTACTTCATTGTCTCTACCACTACTAATAAATATCTCATTATCTTCTCTAAATTCACCTGGAACTACACCATTTTCACTGGTGTTTTGAGTGGCAATTTTATGAAATGAGAGTATCATATCTATACCAAGCTCCTCATTTTTGACAATTTTTATCTCTTTCATTAGCAGATAGTTGTTGAGTATCATCTGCTCATCTTCACTTTTTGGTTTTCTCTCATGTGAGAGCATATCTTTGGCGATTCTTCGTGTGACGGATGCCCCTTCGAGTTGTGAACTGCTAATCGCCTCTTCCATAATCAGTGAAGAGATTAGAAAATTCTGTTTTAGAGAGTTGTGTGGCACAATTCCTTGGCGAGAGAAGTTGACTATCTTGTAGAGTTTGGCTTGGAGTGAGTCGGGGATACAAAAAGAGAAATGGTTCTCCTCTTTGTCATAAAGCTCTATCTGTTTTAGTTTAAAGAGACGCATCATTTTAGTTGACCACCATGCCATCTCTGGATTGTCCTCTTTGTCTACACGCCAACGAAATTCGTCCCAATAGAGATATCGACCTTTTGAGTCTACATCTTGATACTTGGTGAAGTAGTTCATCATTTGTGTATATTGACTATTTTGACCTAAAAATTCATGTATTTTTTCTATATTTTTACTAGAGAAGTTGAATTCAGTAGGTGCTTTTACTATAATTTTTTTTGCCATATCTACTCTTTTAACGCAAAATTTTATTTTGTAAAGGCTGAACCCAGCATCCCTTTAATCGCTCCTTGAATATCAGCAGGGTAGATTACAAATTTAGAATTTGGAGAGAGGGTCATCTTTTCTAAAGTATTGATATAACGGTCACCAAGTAAGAACATAGCAGGAAGCTCTTGTCCTTCAGTCGCTTGTGCAATCATCTGCATCGCTTTGGCAGAGGCATTGGCTAGTGCTACCTGTGCTTGTGCTTCGAGTTTTGAGGCTTCTAGCTTTCCTTGTGCTTCCAAAATGGCTGCATTTTTATTACCCTCTGCTGTGGTCTCAATGGCACGTCTTTCACGCTCGGCTGCTGCTTGACGCTCCATTGAGTCTTGCATTGAGCCACTTGGGTTGATGTCTTGAATCTCTACGGATTTTACGGTGACTCCCCAATCGGCTACATCGTCGATAATACTATCTTTGAGTCGAGCTTTTATTGCCTCACGGTTACTTAGTGCCTCATCAAGCTTCATCTCTCCGATAATAGAACGAAGGGTTGTCATAATCAGACTCGCAATGGCAAGTTGAAAATCCTCCACACCATAAAGAGCATCTTTGGGGTTCGTGACACGTACAAAGGCGATGGCATTGGTTCGTATGACTGCATTATCTTTGGTAATAACCTCTTGTTGAGGGATATCCATAATAATATCACGAGTAGAGATACGTTGACGCACCGAGTCCACATATGGGATGATGAGGTTAAGACCAGGGTGAAGTGTTCGTGAGAACTTCCCTAGTTTTTCTATGACCCACTCTTCGCCTTGTGGGACAATTTTAATCCCTTTGTAGAGTGTGACAAGCATGGCGATAAGCAACACCACGAGTATATTTAAACTTTCCATTTTAAAATCCTTTAATTTTTTATATTGAAGCAACTTCTATCAGTTGCCCTTTGACCATTACAATACGGATACGGGTATTTTTATCCAAATTCTCTTTGGCTGTGGCTGTCCATGTAGTATTACCCAAGACAGGCGTGTCAAACCGTACAATCCCTTTTCCATTGATAATAATTTTCTCTTCGACCATTCCCAAGGTCTCTAGTGAGTAGTTAGATTGTCCTGAATTCTCTTTTGTTTTATCTTGCATATATTTAAACCAAATAGCAATAGAGAGGAGGGAGAGTATTATCCATAAGATAATCTCGGTCTCTAAGGAGATGGGATAAATCACATCAATGACCCCAATAATAATAGCAGACAGTCCCAGTCCTAGCATCATAAAAGTAGCGGTAAACATCTCTATGGTCAGTAGTACTAGACCCAAGATAACCCAGTGCCACCAGAGCAGATTTTGTGTTAAAAGTTCTATCATTGGTTACTCCTCTTATTGTTTTTAAAAGTTAAACTATATTATACATCAATAACCTAATTATCATAAGTAATGTTACGCTATAATCGCGAAATTTTTTTAACTCCAAGGATAAATAATGTCAAGTTTAAACGTATATTATGACAAAGATTGTGATATCAGTATCATCAAATCAAAAACAGTAGCAATGATTGGTTTCGGTTCTCAAGGACACGCACATGCAGAAAACTTAAGAGATTCAGGTGTGACTGTTGTTGTAGGTCTTAGAAAAAATGGTTCTTCATGGTCAAAAGCTGAGGCAAAAGGTTTTGAGACATTGACAGTGGCAGAAGCTTCTGCAAAAGCTGATGTTATTATGATTTTACTTCCAGATGAGAATCAAAAAGAGATTTACGAAAATGAGATTGAGCCAAATCTTAAAGAGGGTGCTACTATTGCATTTGGACATGGTTTCAACATCCATTATGGAAGAGTAAACCCAAGAAAAGACATCAATGTAACCATGATTGCTCCAAAAGCACCTGGTCACACTGTAAGAAGTGAGTTTGTAAGAGGTGGTGGTATCCCTGACCTTATTGCTGTTGGTCAAAATCCAAGTGGAACAACAAAAGAGTTGGCACTCTCTTACGCTTCTGCTATTGGTGGTGGACGTACAGCCATTATCGAAACTACTTTCAAAGATGAGACAGAGACAGACCTCTTTGGAGAACAAGCCGTTCTTTGTGGTGGTGCATCGGCATTGGTACAAGCAGGGTTTGAGACACTAACAGAAGCTGGTTATGCTCCTGAACTTGCTTACTTTGAGTGTCTTCATGAGCTTAAGCTTATAGTTGACCTTATGTTCGAGGGTGGAATTGCAGATATGAGATACTCTATTTCAAATACAGCAGAGTATGGAGATTATGTTTCAGGTAAAAGAGTTATCAATGCTGAGTCAAAACAAGCGATGAAAGATATCCTTACAGAGATTCAAGATGGTAGATTTGCTAAAGACTTTATCTTAGAAGGTCAATCAGGATACCCAAGAATGAATGCTGAGAGAGCCAATGACCAAGAGCTTCTTATCACTAAAACAGGTAATCAACTTAGAGAGATGATGCCTTGGATTAGTACTAATAAGATTGTAGACCAAGATACTAACTAAAAAATTCTTAGTTAGTTTTTTTCTCTTCTATTTGCCAAAATAGAAGAGATAGCAGAAACCCCAATAATACCAATACCCACTGTTCCAACAACAACTTCTGGAATAATATGTGCATCAAAAACTTTAATAATCATGATAATTGCAAGTACCAAGATAGCATAGTGTGCTCCATGCTCTAAATATCTATATTGATTAAGAGTACCTTTTCTTAACATGAATAGTGTTAAAGACCTCACAAACATCGCTCCAATTCCTAGACCAATCATAATGATAAAGATATTTGAACTCAATGCAAATGCACCGATAACCCCATCAAAACTAAATGAAGCATCCAAAACCTCTAGGTAGAGCAGTCCCATGACTCCACTTCGTACACCATCGGTATTTAAAAAGTCATCGGCAGAGGCGATAATCTCATAGAGAATAACCCCTGTGAAGTATGCTAATGCTATTTGATGGTCACTGGTTAGTTTGGTAAGGGTAAGACCCATAGCTAGAGATATCACCAGTTGAATAGTATGGAGTTGTTTGAGTTTATTGATAATGAAGCTATTTTCAAATGACTCTATCCAGTAGTGGGTATGCTCTCCATCAAAGATAAAGTCCAAAAATACCATCAGTAAAAAAGCACCACCAAAAGCGTAGATAAGATGCTCTACAGAGACCAGCGTTTCGTGATATTTTTCAGGTGCATTAAGGGCAATCTGAAATGTTTCAAAAAGTCCCGTACCACTGGATATTGCGACTACGGCAATCGGAAAAATAAAACGCATACCAAAAACAGCAATTGGCATCCCCCATGTGATAAATCTATCTTGCCATTTCTCCTCCATTGTCTCTAAAACTTTTGCATTGACAACAGCGTTATCAAATGATAATGAGACCTCCAGTATGGCTAAGAGTGTTACGATATATAGAGCCTCCCATTGCCCTATATAGAAGCCTAATCCTAGACCAATAATTGTGATAATAATAGAACTGTAAAAGTATTTCATTATTTTTCTCCCTTTAAGTTTAATAACTAATAGATGAAAGTATAAAATGATTAACTTAAAAAGAGACTTTTTATAAAATTTCTCCCAAAAAAGATTAAAATTTAATATAAATAGGCTTCGTCTTGTCTGCTTTTAGATATAATTTTTGAGTAAATATATAAAATTAAGAATGGAGATATTATGATTCAATTAAAAAATTTAAAGTTAAACCGTTTTATAGAGACCTATAGACTAATTATCTATGCTGTGGCGATAGGTATTCTGTTTTATCTATTTGCCTTAATAACATTTTCAGATGTTCAAGCACGACTTGTGGGGGTTATCGCCTTTTTGGTGACCTTGTGGACAAATAATGGATTGCACATGGGGGTGGTCTCCATGTTACCTATTTTGCTCTTTCCAATGTTTGGATTGGTGGAGTCAAAAGATGTGGTGACCAACTACTCTAAGACCACGATTTTTCTCTTTGTGGGTGGGTTTTTGTTGGCAATCGCTACAGAGAAATCACAACTGCATAAGAGACTTGCCACCAAACTTCTCTCTATCTTTCCCAATACTCCACGAGGGGTTTTGTACTCATTGATGTTAACAGCAGGGATGCTTAGTTCGATTCTATCAGATACCACTACGGCACTCCTCATTATTCCCATTGCTGCGTTTTTAACGGATAATCCTGATTATAAATTTCGTTTACTTTTGGGGGTGGCATATGCATCACTGATTGGGGGGATTATCACTCCTGTAGGTACACCACCAAATCTGATTTTGATGGATTTTATTGAGAGCAATGGATTGGAGATGATACCTTTTGCTACATGGACAGCGATGATGTTGCCTTTGGCGATTATTATGATGGTAGCCGCTGCTGAGATTTTACTCTATGGTCTTAAAAAAGAGGATTTTGAGTTAGTTGAGATAGACATGACTAAAAAACCGTTAACGCATGACCAGAGAAAACTGGTCTGGATACTCTCCTCTTTAGCGATAATATTGGCATCTAATCCTATCTTGATGTATCTGTTTGATATTCATATCAATGAGAAGCTTACACTCTTGGCTTTTGGTCTTTTTCTCTTTTTACCCAATGTTAATCTCTTGGAGTGGAAAGAGGATTTTGCCAAGATTCCTTTTGCGATTATCTTTCTATTTGGGGCAGGGTTCTCCATCGCAATGGCATTTCAAAAGACAGGACTTGCCACAGAGATTGCCAATATTTTGGTGAGTTTCAACTATCTCCCTCCTATGGCATTGATGCTTATTATTGGGGTAGGGGTGGTGTTTGCTACAGAGCTTACGAGCAACACGGCTTTGACCTCTATTATGATACCTATCATCTACCCTTTTGCGATACAGAGTGGGCTTGACCCGATGCTCTTTATGCTAATTGTGGCGATTTCGGCAAGTTATGCATTTATGTTACCCATTGCTACTGCTCCTAATGCCATTGCGATGTCTACAGGTCATGTCAAAACGACACAGATGATACGGCGTGGGATTTGGCTTAATATCTTTGGGATAGTGATTACCTTTACCGTAGCACTCACCTACTGGAAGCTCTTTTTATGAGCAATGTAATAAATAGAGTAGAGGTGCATATCTCTGAGCTAGAGAGGATGAAAAAATATCCAAAAGAGCTCTTCTCTATTGGAAATTTAGAGCTTTTAAAACGACCAAAAGTATCCATCGTAGGTACACGACGACCCTCTGGATATACCAAAGATTTTACGCTTAACCTTGCCAAAGCGTTGAGCAGTAGAGGGGTTTGTGTGGTCTCAGGAGTGGCGATGGGGGTAGATGCACTTGCTCATATAGGAGCAGGGTCTTCCAATACCATAGCAGTGGTTGCTAATAGCTTAGATGTGCGTTATCCTTCAGTTAATAGTTCGTTGATTAAGGGGATAGAGGAGGATGGTTTGATGTTAAGTCAATATTTCCCTACTTTCAAAGCCACCCCTTGGAGTTTTGTGGTTCGCAATGAGGTAGTGGTAGCATTGGGAGATGTTCTTATTGTCACCGAAGCAGACCTCAAAAGTGGTTCTATGCGTTCGGTAGAGTTTGCTTTACAGATGGAAAAAGAGATATATGTCTTGCCCCATCGTCTCAATGAGAGTAGGGGGAGTAATGAGCTATTGGAAAAAGGGTTGGCAAAGCCCATCTATAATATAGAGGAGTTTGCCAACCGTTACGGGGTGATTCCTAGAGATGAAGAGATAGAAAAAGATGATTTTTTCTATTTTTGCCAAACCTCTCCCACACTTGATGAGGCGGTTGCTAAGTTTGAGTCACGCGTCTATGAAGCAGAGCTTTGTGGGGAGATAACTATTGAGAACGGTACTATTCGTTTAACATAATAGAGAATTTTGCACCCATTTTGGTATTGCAAACAGAAATTTTTCCCTTAAGTTTGGTCTCTATAATCAGTTTTGACATATAGAGACCTAGTCCTGTTCCTCCTTTGTTCATCTTGGTGCTAAAATAGATATCAAAAATCTCTTTGATAATTTTCTTATTTATGCCACCTGCATTATCCAAAACGGAGATAACCACCTCTTCGCTAATACGCTTTGTCTCTATTTTTATGGTGGGATGTTCTATTTCTCGCTCAACTAGTACATCTTTTGCATTGTTTAGAAGATTGAGGATAACTTGTGAAAACTCACTAGGATACCCTAAAATATAGACAGGCTTTGGGGGAGTTACAATCTCTATTTTAATATGGTGATAGGTGAGAGTAGCTTCTATGATATTAATCGCACTTTGAATATACTTAGAGAGTTCAAAAAGCTCCTTGTCTCGGTTTGGAACAAAAAAATTACGAAAGTCATCAATGGTGTTGGACATATATTTAATAAGCTCATTACCATTTTTTACTTTCTCTTTGAGATATTTTCTGTCCAGTTCATCAAACTCATACGCAGAGTCCAAATTCATAAAAACCCCACCCAGCTCTGCTAGAGGTTGTCTCCATTGATGTGCAATGTGACCTATCATCTCTCCCATGGTAGCAAGTTTGGACTGTTGCATCAAAAAGTACTCTTTTTCTAGTCGTTTCTCAACCTCTTGTTCCATATTGAAATTATCAATATCCTCTCCCAAATGGTTAAATAGTCTCTCTTGTAGTACCACCCCACAAAAGTGTTGCTCTTGGTTCACTAGTACAATTCGTCTAATATTATGTTTAGAAAAGAGTTTAATTGCAAACTCTATGGGGCTGTTTTCATTGGCAGATATAATTTCCTGTGTGGAATATTCATAGATATTTTCCGACAAATTACCCTGTTGCCCCAATGCATTTATAATGTCACTCTGTGTCAATATAGCAATGGGAAATCCCTTTTTTATCAGTACAACAGAACCGTTACCATTACGGTTCATAGTGGCTGTTACCTCTTTGAGTGAGGCTTTGTAGTCGATAAAAAAATCTTTATAATTGGCTATCTGTTTGAGACTCATTTTAATGCCTCAAATCTATAACCTACCCCAGCGATATTTTTAAGACATGGTACTATTATCTTTTTACGAATATTGCGTACTTGACTACGAATCGCATCTCGTGTCATCACCCCACTGCTCCAAATCTCATTTTCAAGCATATCATAACGAAGTACCTCCCCTTCATGCTCTATAAAAAACTCCAATATCTCTGACTCTTTTTTACGAAGTAGTATGGTGCTATTTTTATGCAAAATAGAGGTTGTTTTTTTATTATAAATATAATCCTCTCCAAGCTCAAAATAACTCCTCTTTTTTAACTGATTGAGGGCTTTTTCAAAGGCAGATAGTAGCTCCTCATTAGTAACAGGCTTAACAAGATATCGACAAAGTCCCAACTCAACAGCTTTGATGGTAAATTCAGGATTGGTATATGCCGTATAGATAATAATCCGTGTCTCTTCGTCATCTTTACGAATCTCAGTTGCAAAATCAATACCATTCATATTGGGTAGATTAATATCAATCAGAAGAATATCAGGCTTATATTGTTGATAGAGTTCAAGCCCCTCTTCGCTACTCTCACAAGAGTAGACTCGTGGGCAGTAACGAAGTAGAAACTCTCGTATCTGTTTTCTTACATTTGGGTCATCTTCGATATAAAGGATGCTATAGTGACTCATTTTTTTTGCAAAAGCTTTGTGGTTCATGGGTTCTCTTTCTATCATAAATGTTTGACAAATATTATATTCGTTTGGAATCAGAGAGTTACCAAAACTAGCACAAAATAAATAATACACTAGCTATAACTATAACTAATTATAAAAAAAGTTATAGTTAGGCAACCCTGTAATAGTCTTCAAGAATAAATTTTATAGATTCTTTTGGTATCCTTCATAACAGCTATACAGTTCCACCCAAAATCAATTCAAGAATAATTTAAGAAAAATAGAGTAAAACAGAAGTATCATCCAACAAAACTAATTTATTGAGTGAAAAAATACCATCAAAGGTGTCAATATGTTACCAAAAAAAACTTAGATTTACTGCTAGAAGTAACCCCAAAGTCGAGAAGACGACTAGAATTAACAGATGAAATTCGTAGTTATTTTATTTGCTAGTCCTAAATCAAAACCGATACTAATGACAATAGAGCCTAAGAGTACACTTCTGTTTGATATATCGTTGGCAGAAGATAGAACAGCTGATACTTGGTCAGAACATTTTAAATCAATACTGAAAGCCAATCCTCAATTAGAGATAACTGGTGAGACAACTGATGAAGGAAAGGGATTGAGTTCAGCCATTGAGACAACCTTTCCATTTATAACTCGACAACCAGACACCTATCATATAAAAGTGGAAAGAGAAAAGGTAAAACTCCAATGGAGATATTTACAGGTCAAAAGCAAGAGAAAGATTGGATTGAACTTTTGCTTGATGTTGTCGAGAAGAAGAAGCCTGATTTCTTTCTGTAGATAAACTTTTCTTTATATAAACTTATGTTATTAGATTACCTTAAGTGGTAAGGGGATTCTATTGTCTATGAACTTTTGGGGATGTGAACTGTCAACTTGTTTTTGGGAGTTATGAAGGATGCCCCTAAAAAGAAGTGGTTTTTGCTTAAGTTAGTGCCATTCATCACTGGGGTGAATGACCTGATAGGGGTGATTAGTTACAATTATTTTAAACACATAACTGACTCAACATTAGTTTTATCATACCAACCATTCAAACCATCACGAAAATCTATAAGCCATGCAATTTTATTTCCAGATATAGTATAAGAAGACCAATAACGATTAGATCTAAACCCTTGTTCCCGATAACAGGATTGATAAAACTTATTACAATTATTAAGAATTTCTTTTAATGCTGTACTTGTAGCTAATTCATATCCACTTTCATTACAAATTTTATTTGCATTTTGCCAATTAGCATGGCACTCATTATTTTTACTATTATAGTCTATATACTCTCCACCATTACTATTACAAGCAATTTTTGATGGTTTTACCCATTTACCATAGTAGAGTTCATCTCCTGATAAATATGTTGGTGTTGGTGTTGATGTTGATGTTGATGTTGATGTTGATGTTGATGTTGGTGTTGGTGTTGGTGTTGTTGGTGTTGTTGGTGTTGTTGGTGTTGGTGTTACTGTTGGAGTAGGTGTTACTGTTGGAGTAGGTGAGGAGACATTTACACTTCTTTCATCAGAATAACGGTCTAAAATGTCACGGTCATAAAGAAGCATCTGAATATCTGTTGCTAACTGAATATCATCAGCACCAATTTTATCTTCTTTTAGAACATTATTAATTTGTATTAAAATTTTATTGCTCTCTACCCCTCTAACTCCTGCATTTTGGTAATCTTTAATTTGAGGCATTTTTGTCATGCCATTTGTACGTGCATACTCTCTAATTATTGATATCGCATTATCAGAAGCACTTACTTCTGTCTTCTCTGTTGTACCACATGATGTTAGTAGTATTAACGTTGAAAATAGTAGTGTTATACTTAATAAAAAAAATTTAAATTTCATACCT
>JALTGP010000045.1 GCA_027076905.1 Campylobacteraceae bacterium
CACTACAACCTCTCTCCTGTTTGTGTCTTGGGCATACGCTTTAAAGGTAACGACATGGGGGCTGTGGTGAATGGCACTAACTCAAGCAAAAATAGACAATAAAATAGAATAAAGCTATACTTCGATTAAAATATTATTTTCAATCAAAAAGAGCTAAAATGAGTTACAATCAAAGACTATCAAATCTACAAAAAAATGTAAGTACAAATAAACTAAAAAATGCTGATTTAGACTTCATAGAAGAGTTTGTATCTGAAGAAAACATTAGCAAATTAAATAGCAATAATAAAACCCCTATTTATACACCTCAAAAGACATTATCTATGTTCGTATCACAAGCGATAAATCAAGATGGTTCTTGTCAAAATGTAGTAGATAAATTAGCATTAAATATGGAAAAAAATATTTGTATATCAACAAGTGGATATTGTAAGGCAAGAGGTCGTTTATCTCTTGTGGCTATCAAAAATATTACAAAAGATATAGGAAAAAAAGATGAGGATAGAGTAAATTTTAAATGGAAATTTAGAGGTAGGAATGTCTATCTTGTAGATGGAACAACTATAGCAATGGCAGATACAGAAGCTAATCAAACAGCATATCCTCAACCAAGTTTTCAAAAGGAAGGTTTAGGCTTTCCAATATGTCGTTTAGTAGGAATTATTTCACTTGCTACAGGTTCAATTATTGATATAAATATTGGCACTTATGGAGGGAAAGGAACAGGAGAGAGAATGCTGTTTCTTGATATGTTACATAACTTTAAAAAAGGTGACATTATCTTGGCTGATGCCCTATATAGCACCTATTCGTTCATATCTTTTGCTATTGAAAAAGGGATAGATATAATCTTCGTACAAAACGGAAGTCGAGCTAAAAAGGCAGATTTTACAACAGGTGAGATACTTGGTAAAAATGACCATATTATTACACTGAAAAGACCAAAAGACAAACCTGAATGGATGAACGAAGAAGAGGCTAAAAATAGACCAAAAGAGTTGAAGATTCGTGAGATTAAAACAGGAGACAAAATCCTTATCACTACCTTTTTAGACAAAAAAACTATGAGTGTAAAAATTATCAAAAAGCTCTATAAAGAGAGATGGCATATTGAAGTTGATTTTAGAAATATTAAAATTACATTAGGGTTGTCCACATTCAAATGTAAGACTCCTGAAATGGTTGAAAAAGAGATGTGGACACATTTTTTAGCCTATAATATTATTCGTTCATTAATGCTTGATTCAGCACTCTATAATAAGATGCTACCAAGAGAAATAAGTTTTAAAAATTCTCTACAACTTTACCTCCATTATCTTGCAAATTCTACTCAAATAGACTATATTAAACTCCTAAGATTAATAGCTAAAAAAGAGATTGGAAATAGGGGAGGAAGGATTGAACCAAGGGCTATTAAAAAACGGCATAATGCTTATCCTTTGTTGATGAAAACTAGAGATGTTGCTAGGGCTGAAGTTTTGAAAAATGGACATCCTAAACAATAGTGATTTTTGCTTGAGTTAGTGCCATTCAC
>JALTGP010000046.1 GCA_027076905.1 Campylobacteraceae bacterium
ATGGTGACATCATTTCCGATAATGGTTGGGTTTCCATCACTCATATCCTCTTTTTTGTGGTGGGTGACGTGTACCATCGAGAGGTCTTGGATAGATGTTCTGTCTCCTATTTTGATGTAGTGAACATCCCCACGCACGATAGAGCCAAACCATATAGAGGAGTCCTCTCCTATCTCTGTGCGTCCTATTACGGTTGCTCCCTCTGCTATCCATGCCCCCCTTTTTAGGATTGGAGTCCACTCTTTATATTTTATTGTCATCTGTTTCCTTTATGGTAATAATTATGATTATGCACGGATTACTTTGTTGGCAAGTTTTTTATCGTATTGATTTATCTCTTTTTGTGTCTGGTCGTAGATTTTGGTAACATAATCCTCTAATATATCATGGTTATTTACAAGTTTATCTCCATGTTTGACCTGTTTGTACTCTCCTGAACTTTTAAGTTTCCATCGCAGTTTTGAGTCTTTTAGTTGTAGGGAAAGTATCTGTTTAATCTTCTGTTGAAGCGTTGGCTCGATAATAGGGGTCATAATCTCTATACGTCGAATAAGATTCCGAGGCATCAGGTCGGATGAGGAGATATAGCATTGGTTTGTATCATGTTTAAAAAAGAAGATACGTGGATGCTCTAGGTATTTACCGATAATAGAAGAGACGAAGATATTTTCACTAATATTTTTAATTCCTGGTTTTAACACACAAATTCCACGGATAATAAGCTCAATTTTACACCCCTCCATAGAGGCTCGGTAGAGGGCCTGGATAATATCAGGGTCAACCAGTGAGTTAGCTTTTAGAATGATAAACCCTTGCTCTTTATGTGTTGCTTCCTCCTCTATCATGGAGAGAATCTTGGGTTTGATGCTTAATGGAGCTATGATGAGTCGTTTTAGCGAAATGTGGTCAGCAAATCCTGTGATAAAATGAAAAAACTTGGTGGCATCTTTATTGAACTCTTTTTTGGTGGTAAAGTAACTCATATCGGTATAGATTCGGGAGGTAATAGGGTTGTAGTTCCCTGTTCCTAGATGCAGATAGCCTTTTAGTTTTGAGCCTTTTCGTTTGGTTATCTGTGCGATTTTAGCATGAACCTTTAGCCCTGTTATCCCATAGATAACATGAGCCCCTGCATCTTCAAGTGCTTTTGCCCAGTGTAGGTTGTTCTCTTCATCAAACCGTGCCTTTAACTCTACAAGTACTGTGACCTGTTTACCATCTTGTGCTGCACGGATAAGGGCATTGACAATGGGGGAGTTTTTACCCACACGATAGAGTGTCATACGCATAGAGAGGGTATTTGGGTCTTTGGATGCCTCTTCGATAAAACGCACCACAGGGTCAAAACTCTCATACGGATGATAGAGCAGAACATCTTTTTTTTCTATCGCCTCAAATATATCCGAATTGTCATCAAATGGTGGTAGTGTTTTTGGGGTATAGGTTGGTAGTGTCAAATGTGCCAAAGACTCTTTGTTTACAATGTGCCACAATGTCCCAAGGTTAAGAGGGATTTTATAACGATAGATATCAAGGGTATCAAGCTTTAGGTGAGTGGTTAAAAACTCAATTAGACTCTCATCCGTTCCCTCCATTAGCTCCAAACGAACAAGCGTTCCTCTATTTCTAGCCCTAATTCCCTCTTCAAGTATCTCCATAAAGTCGTCAGCCTCCTCCTCTTCTATCTCGATATCTGCATTTCTAGTCACTCGAAAAGGGGTAGAGGAGATGCGTTTGAATCCCTGAAAAAGTTCGGTACTAAAGTGTTCTACCACCGATTCAATTGGCACAAAACAGTGGTCAACCTCTAAAAATCGTGGTAGAATTCTAGGAATTCGTATCAGTCCATGTTTGATATTTCCTCTTCGGTCTTCAAATTTTAGGGCCAAGGCAAAACTGAGATTGTTAAGATGAGGAAAAGGGTGGGTAGCATCAATCGCAATGGGCATAATAACAGGGTATATCTGGTCAAAAAATTGCTCTTTTATCTCCTCTTGCTGTTTATCTGAGAGTTTAGAGTAGTTTTTAATAGAGACATCATACTCTTTTAGCTCTTTGCTTATCTCTTTAAAAGAGGACTCCAAAGTCTTATGCTCTTTATGTAATATTTTGTGAATAGTCTCTAGCTGTTCAGAAGTAGTTATTTTATCAATTGCTGTCTCTTGGATACGGGCTTTAAAAAGGGCTTTGAGTCCTGCGACACGAATCATATAGAACTCATCAAGATTTGTACCATAAATAGCGATAAATTTCAGACGCTCTAGTGGAGGAAGAGAAACATCTTTTGCTTGTGCCAATACACGGCTATTAAAATTAAGCCATGAGAATTCGCGATTGAAGTAGAGGTCGGGGGAGGTTAAATCTATGCTCACTTGTATTGCCTTATTAATGTATAAATTATTTTTTTCGCATTATAGCATATTACAATTTTTTTATTTTTGCAATTTGGTCTCGTAACCTAGCTGCTTCCTCAAATTCAAGATTTTTAGCAGCAAGTAGCATCTTTGCTTTTAACTCTTTGACTATTTTTTGACGCTCTTCTTTCGGCATTTTGTCCATTTTACTCTGCTTGTTATACAACTCCCCAGTATCTTCTACTTTTAGATTGGCATCAAGCTCTCTTATGGTGGTTTTTGGGGTAATACCATGCTTTTTATTATATGCCATCTGTTTTTCACGCCGTTTAGCCGTAGTCTCTATGGTCTCTTGCATCGAATTGGTTACTCTATTGGCATACATTAGCACCTGCCCATTGACATTTCTAGCAGCCCGTCCAGAGGTCTGAATGAGCGAAGTGGTCGAGCGTAAAAACCCCTCTTTATCTGCATCTAAAATAGCCACCAAACTCACCTCTGGCAAATCAAGCCCCTCTCTTAATAGATTTATCCCTACCAATATATCAAACTCACCCAAACGAAGTGAACGAATTACCTGATTTCGCTCTATCGCATCCAAATCAGAGTGCATATATCTAGCACGAAGCCCCAAATCATTATAATAAGTGGTCAACTCTTCTGCCATCTTTTTGGTTAGTACCGTCACAAGCACACGCTCACCTTTTTCGATTACAGGCTTCATACGGTCATGAAGGTTCTCAACTTGATAGGTACTGCTTATCACCTCAATAGGTGGGTCAAGTAGCCCTGTTGGACGCACTACCTGTTCAGCCACCACAGAGGAGAGGTCAATCTCTAGCTCTTTTGGCGTAGCAGATACAAAAAGAAAGTAGGGTGCTTTTACAATATACTCATCAAACATCAAAGGACGGTTATCCAAAGCAGAAGGCAATCTAAACCCATGCTCTACCAATACCTCTTTACGACTTCTATCCCCTGCATACATTCCTCTAAATTGCGAAAGTGAAACATGAGACTCATCAACTATCACCAAAAAATCATGCCCATGCATCGCCTCAAAATAGTCCATCATGGAGTAGGGTACTTCACCCTCTTTTTTTTGAGTTAAGTGACGAGAGTAGTTCTCTATCCCTTTACACATTCCTGTAGCCTCTATCATCTCCAAATCAAACTCAACTCTCTGTTTTAGTCGGTTATATTCAAGCATCCTATCTTCTGCTTGATAAAAGGCGAGTCGTTCCCCTAGCTCTTTTTCAATGCTCTGTACAGCCAAAGCCAAACGCTCTTTGGAGACGATAAACTGATTGGCAGAGTAGACGGTAGCCTCTTTAAAATGCTCTATCTTCTCTCCTGTTAGTGTATTAAAGGTATAGATATCCTCTATCTCATCTCCAAAAAACTCCACACGATAGGCAAACTCTTCATTGTAAGCAGGATAGATATCTATCACCTCTCCATTGACCCTAAAATCTCCACGGTCAAAAAACTCATCATTTCGTTTATATCCCATATCCACAAGCTTAAGTAACAATGCCCTTTGAGCATACTCCTCACCCACAACCAATTTCTGTACAATGGTCTTATAATCCTCAGGAGACCCCAACCCATAGTTCGCCGAAACCGAAGCGATAACAATCACATCTTTATGAGAGAGTAGTGAAGCCGTAGTAGAGAGACGTAACCTCTCTAACTCCTCATTGATAGAGGAGTCCTTCTCTATAAAAAGGTCTTGCCGAGGGATATACGCCTCAGGCTGATAGTAATCATAATAGGAGATAAAATACTCCACATGGTTGTTTGGAAAAAAAGTTCTAAATTCTGAATAGAGTTGAGCAGCTAGGGTTTTGTTATGCGTCATAATAAGCGTAGGCTTTTGCGTCTCCTCTATCACTTTCGCCATGGTATAGGTTTTTCCAGAGCCTGTTACACCCAGTAGGGTCTGATACTGATTCCCATCTTTTATAGATTGGCTTAGTGTTTTAATAGCGTGTGGTTGGTCACCATCTGGTTGGTAGGGGCTGGTTACTGTAAAGGTTGGCATGGGTTTATCTCCATCTGTTCTTTATAAACAAATCTTTCTCTTTAAAATTAAATGGTTATAATAATAACATACTTGTAAAGGAGTTTCAATGAAAATGCTTACGTTAAATTTTGGTGGCAGAAGATTTGATATAGAGTTGGAAAACGGTTTTGCTTCCTATGTAAAAGAAGAGTGGGAAAGATGCAATATTGTTTCAGACCGAGACAATCCACACACTCATATTCTTAAGGCGTATCTTAATTCATTGAAGCAAAACTATGAAAATGAAAAAAAAATAGAAGCCCTACTTCTCGAAATCTCTACATCTCTCTCCTCTTAAAATAATAATATTAATAATTTCTTAAATTTTTTTAATAGTTTAAGAACTTTATAATTTCTCCTTGGCTATAATTTTAATGTTTTATAAGAAACAGATTGTAGAAAAATAATTTAAGGAGTCGCTATGACACAAACAACAAACAACCCACAAATGAGAAAAGGTTTTACAATGATTGA
>JALTGP010000047.1 GCA_027076905.1 Campylobacteraceae bacterium
CCAAAAGGTTTTGTTCAAATCTCATAGCATTTACAGTATTGGACTTATTGCGTTTGCACTCCTTATATGCTTTGTATATGGTGTGAAAATCAAACATTTTTTCTCCTTATAATTCGGGTGTAAACACCAATGCCATTGAAATAAGGAATTAATTCCCAAATATAGCGAGGCTAAAGCCGTCGATTCCGTATATGCAAGTCGCATTTTCGGAATCGGCGTGTTTACACCCGAACTATGAATTGGTCAAAAAAAGCTTATTTCATTGGCATTGGTGTAAACACGCCGATTCCGAAAATACAGACTGCACATACGGAACCGATGGCTTTAGCCTCGTCTATTTTTACGCGACATTTCCTAATCACTCTCCCCTTACACACCTAACATAATTCTCATTCGTCTTACTATTCCAATTGTCATTGCCATTGTTGAAATTCACAATCCAAGCATTGCTAGAATCAGACGCATTCGTAGTAGACGACCAATAATTGTTAGTGGTAACATTAAACGCTCTATTTCATTCACCATAATCAGAGAAATTTTTCAATAACTATAGTTACTCATTATGCACTTTGGCAAGAGCGTCGCACAGTGATTGTTGCACACTTCATATATAGTTGAATCGCTCAATCTATCCATGAACTCTGGCATTATTTTTTTGGGCATTTAACCATGCTTGAGCCTGTTTACAAATCCCAACCAAGAGCATTGCACTATACTCAAACTGTTTAAATGAGCGAAAAGCTTTTAGCTCTTTACTTAGTTGTATAAGTATCTTCATATCTTCACAACTATCTCTCAATCGTATTAGAGCCTCTACCCGATTATCACTTAGATTGGCTCTATTAATCAAAAAAAGTATCTTTTTACTCATCTCTCTCAAATCAATCCCAATGGTATATTTATGATACTTCTCAAACCCTCTTACAATCTGCTCAATATATACTGTCAAACCCATAGCCGATTTAAAAATCGGAAAGTTATTACTCTGTATTTTCATAAATAATCCTTAAAACTTATATTGTTTTATATTGTTTTATATTGTTTTATATTGTTTTATATTGTTTTATATTGTTTTATATTGTACCATAATTATACTTTTATGTCAAGCTTTTTCTTGTAAACAAAAATCAAAAATCACTGTCCCCTTACACACCTAACATAATCCTCAGTCGTCTTACTATCCCAATTGCCATCGCCATGGCCGAAATACACAATCCAAGCATTGCTAGAATCAGACGCATACGTAGTAGACGACCAATAACCGTAAGTGGTAACATTAAATGTAGCATCCAAAGCAGGATTATATTTACCCCTATCTACAATTGTTTTAAGCTCTTCTATACTAGGCAATTGCCAATCACTTTTACCACCTAACGAAAGAGCCGAGCAGTAGCTTTTGGCATCTTCCCAAGTTTTAGTCACTTGCCCCACCTCTTCGTCATCTTGCCACTGTAACCCTGTGACATTATCGGTGACAATATCTCCACTTCTACTGTAGCTAGGCGTTACCCCTTTTTGGT
>JALTGP010000048.1 GCA_027076905.1 Campylobacteraceae bacterium
ACTTTTTCTTGACAATAGGGACAAAAGGGGTCTGAAAAAATTAAAATTTTATGGGGAGCATCTTTGCTTCCTGCTATAAAATGTGCATCATCATAGGCACTTTTTGGAACTTTTGGTTTTAAAAGTTTGGCATAGTTTATATTTTTTTTACCATTAAGACCTTTTTTCATTAGTTTAAAAGTAATTTGATTTCCTTTTGTAAAAACAACTTGTGGAACAGTACTTGTTTTTGTTTTTCCTCCCATGGTAATATCCACTTTCATAGAGAGAAAATATACCTCCCAGTCAGGGACTTCATCTATATAATATTTGGAGATTACATCAATTTTCTTCACAGGCGAATGCATCTTCTTCTCGATATACTTCTTCATATATCGCTTTACTTCCATCTCAGTCATAGCATTTAGGTTAAATGTTAATGAAATCAAGACAAGCAGAACAGTTTTTATACTCATTACTTTTCCTTACTTCTAAAGTTTTTAAAAGATTATTTTATCATAAATTAATTTATAATCTATAATAACAGAAAATAATGACATAAAATTGTGTATTTTGTGTGGTGATTATGGGCTATATTTTTGAAAACACTATTTTAGTTAAAAGCCTAAATAGGGTAAAATCCCTTAATGAATTTAAAAACTAAAATAGAATATTTTACGACACCTCTATATTTGGAGAGTGGAAGAATATTGGAACCTTACCAAATTGCCTATGAAACTTATGGAAAAATCAACAGTGATGCGTCTAATGTGGTCTTGATATGTCATGCCCTAAGTGGCTCACATCATGCGGCAGGACAGTATCCCAATGAGCGTAAAGTAGGATGGTGGGATGGATTAATTGGTTCGGGAAAAGCGATAGATACAGATAGATATTTTGTTATCTCAACCAATGTTATTGGTTCCTGTTTTGGAAGTACTTCTCCTATGAGTGACAACTACCCCAGCAACAAACCTTATCGACTCAAATTTCCTGTGTTGACCATCAAAGATATGATTAAAGCACAAAAGCAACTGCTCTCCAACTTGGGGATTTATAAGCTCAAAGCGATAGTGGGTGCTTCTATGGGAGGAATGCAAGCGTTACAGTTTGCGGTCGATTATCCCAACTTCTCTGAAAAAATCATCTCACTAGCAGCGACCTATGCCACACAGCCTTGGACGATTGGCTTTAACAAGGTTGCTATTGAGGCAATACGTAGAGACCCCCGTTTTGAAAATGGTAACTATGAAAAAGATGCTTTTGTAGAGAATGGTTTGGATGGTTTAGCCATTGGTCGGGTAGCAGGACACATCTCATACCTCTCCCCCTCCTCTATGGATGATAAATTTGGGCGTAACTATGTCAATAATGATGGGCTTTTTGAACTCTTTGGACGCTATGAGGTAGAGCGTTATATGGAGTACAATACTGATAATTTTTCCAAGCTTTTTGACCCGATGAGTTATCTCTATATTGTCAAGGCGATTAATACGTTTAATTTAAGTCGAGGATATGATTCACTCTATGAAGCAATCCTGCGAATAAAAGCGGAAGTAACACTTATCTCATTTAGGAGTGATTATCTCTTTTTTCCCAGTGAGATGGCACATATTTCAAAAATGATGAAAAGAAATGAGCAAAAACAGACTTATCATGAGATTGATAGTGATTATGGACATGACTCTTTTTTAGTTGAATTGGACAAATTTGATGATATCATAAAAGAAGCATTAGATAAATAGGAGCAAGATAAGATGAAAAACCGTACATTTGAAGAGAAATTAGAACTCTCAAAAGAGATACTTAATAAGTTAATGAACCCCAATATTACACTCGAAGAGAGTTTAAAGTTTTATGAAGAGGGGTTAGCTGAGATAAAATTGGCACAAAGAATGATAGAAAAGGCAAAAGTTAAGATTGAAATAATAGAAAAAAAGAGTCTTTAATGGCAAAAACCTTAACAATTGCAGCACTGCAACTGCCAACCCTAGGTATGCAAGCAACAAAACTTGATTTTTATTTGAGAAATGCACATAGTCGAGGGGCTAGGGTGGTACTATTTGGAGAGTATATATTAAACCATTTTTTTAAAGAGCTAGAGACAATACCTCTGAAGATGGTAAAGAAACAGAGTGAAAAGCACGTAGAACTTCTTAAAAAATATGCCATTAAATATAATATGGTTTTTATTGCTCCTTTGGTTATCATTAAAAATAATAATTATATTAAAATGATTGTAAAAATTACAAAGAAGTCTATTGTCTATTATGAGCAACAAATGCTTATCCCCTATGCTCATTGGAATGAGAAAAAATTTTTTGCGAACAGTATAAGTAAATTAAAAAAACCTTTGACTTTTCAAGTAGATGGCTTTCGTATTTTAGTGATGGCAGGATTTGAACTTCATTTTAATCCATTTTGGGATGTGGTACATCAAAAGAAGATTGATTTAGTACTACTTCCAACGGCTTCTACTTTTGAGTCACATAACAGATGGCGTGAAATTATCAAAACAAAGGCATTTTTACATGGCTGTTATATTTTACGTGCAAACCGTTTGGGGGAGTATACGCAAGATGAGGTGCATTGGAAATTTTATGGAGACAGTATGTTGGTTGAGCCAAAGGGAGAGGTCTACATGATGCTCGAAGATAGAGAGTCTATGCTAATTGAGACAATTAATAAAGCAACAATCAAAGAACATCGTCAATCGTGGCTATTTGATAGAGAACTTACCCTTAGAGATGGGTTATAAATACACACATAATGTTGATTACTCAATAAACTATAACTTTTTTAGTTATTTTTTTAATTTCTCTTAATATTTATAATGTTACAATCTATTAAAATTATAAGGAATGGGAAAAGTCAAAATGAATAATGATTTAATGAAAATAGTTGAAGAGACTAAAAAACTAAGAACAATGGTATTAGAGGATGATCCAGAAACAAATGAGTTAATGTGTACCACACTAAAGAACTTTTTTGCAGAGGTTCACTCTGCGTTTGATGGAGAGAGTGCGTTAGAGTTATATGAGCAACATCACCCAGATATTATTTTTATTGATATTATTTTACCAGGAAAAAGTGGTCTTGATATCGCTAAGGAAATTAGAGAGATTAATCCTAAACAGATGATTGTCATTGTTTCAGCAAGTGATGATATGGGAAATATATCAGAGGCTGTTAAAATTGGTGTTAATAACTTTATTCGTAAACCAATTAACACAGATAAGATGATTGATGTACTTAAAGATATTGTTTCAGATATTAAAAAGCAGAAGAAAAATAGAACAAAAATTTTCTCTATTACTTTGCCACTTGACCTATATGAGCAAGTTGACCAAGATGCAAAGAGTGAGAGTATCTCTAAAAATGCGATGATTATCAGAGCGTTAAAACACTTCTATAACTTGTAATAATTTAATTGAACTTCTTGCAAAACTGATTAGGAATCGAAGACTTTAGTTAAGAATAAAACGAGGCTAAAGCCATCGTTTCCTAGTTTTTCCATAGGTTCCGTAGAGAACCTATGATAGTCGTATTCTAACAGACTCTTCGTGAGCAGTTAACCCCTCTGTATTTGCAATTAATGCACACGCCTCTCCAATCTCATCTAACCCTGCTTTTGTCATAGATATAATAGACGATTTTTTTAAGAAATGTTCAACTGATAGAGGTGAGAAAAACTTAGCTGTTCCACCTGTAGGTAATGTATGGTTTGGCCCTGCTATATAGTCCCCAATTGGTTCAGGTGTATTCTCTCCTAAAAAGATAGCTCCTGCGTGTTTGATACTTCTTAGTAACTCCATTGGATTTTTGGTTAAAACCTCTAAGTGTTCAGGTGCAATCTGGTTCATCAAATCAATGGCTTCTTCCATCGTTTCTGTGATAATAATCGCTCCACGCTCTTCAATAGATTTTCTAGCAATCTCTTCTCTTGATAGTCTCTTCAAAAACTCCTCTATCTTAGCCGTTACCTTTGGAGCTAAAGAGGCATCAGTAGTAATCAAAATAGAACTAGCCATCTCATCATGCTCTGCTTGTGAGAGTAAATCCATAGCAATAAAGTCGGCTCTCGCACTCTCATCAGCCAAAATTCCTATCTCGCTTGGCCCTGCTATCATATCTATATTAACCTCACCATAGACAAGCTTTTTAGCTGTCGCTACAAAAATATTTCCAGGCCCCGTAATCACATCTACTTTTGGGATACTCTCTGTCCCATACGCCATAGCACCAATAGCAGAAGCCCCACCAACTTTAAATACTTTGGTAACTTTACAAAGATGACAAGCAGCCAAAAGTAGCTCATTTAGTTCATTATCAGGTGCAGGAGTACAGACCACTATCTCTTCAACTCCTGCGACAATAGCAGGAATAGCATTCATAAGAAGTGAACTGGGGTAGGCTGCTTTCCCACCTGGAATATAAAGCCCTGCCGAGTCCACTGCTGTCACCTTCTGTCCAAGCATGGTTCCTGATTTTTCAAAATCAAACCAAGATTTAGGCATAAGCTTTTGATGATAGTTTTCAATTCTATCATAAGCAAGGTGAAGTGCCTCTCTAAGTTTCTCATCTATACTGTTATAGGCTCTCTCCATAGACTCAATAGAGACCTCTAGCTCACTATCACTAGCAGGAGTCCAGTTATCAAATTTGGCAATATGCCCCTTTACAGCACCATTCCCATCATTTTTTATCTCATCAAGTAGATTTTTCACAACATGAGTCACCCCATCGATATCCATCTTCCCACGCTCTAAGAGTTGGGCAAACTCATCTTCAAAGTTTGCATCTTGGGTGTTAACTATTTTCATTTTGTTTCCTTTGTTATTTACATAGCTTATGTTTATTTTTGTAATTTTAGCCAAATATTAT
>JALTGP010000049.1 GCA_027076905.1 Campylobacteraceae bacterium
AATAATTCCTTTATTGTCTAAAACCCACATAATATAAGCTAAAAGTAGTTCAAAAAAAGCCTTCTTGTTCCCTATAAATGTTATAATTCTTCACCAAAAAAATAGATAAAATCTATAAAAACAAAAAGGCTTTTAATGAAGAATATTATACCAACTTTATCTAAAATGTGGAGTAAAATAGTAAACCTCGAAACAACACTTTTCCCATTACTTAAGGAAGAGCTGAGAATAGAAGAGTTAAGCACCAAAGAGGCAAAGCTCATTAAGATTTTAGATTTTGCAGAGATTGAAAAGAATATAACAGTTGTCACTATCACAAATATCCCCAAAGACAGAGAAGAGATTGCCAGAGCCTTTATTGCCAAGTCAGTCTACAATATGCAAACAACAAGAGACCTGATAGATAGACTGAGTAGTGATAGAATATTAAGAGTCCTATGTGGGTGGAGGTACAAAAGAGACATACCAAGCGAATCAAAATTCAGTAGAGTCTTTCAAGAGTTGAGTGATCTAAAGATAGCCGAGAAGACACATCAAATGTTTATAGAAAAGTACCTCAGTGACACAATATTCCATTACAACGCCACAGATGCTACAAAAGTACCACTAAGAGAAAAGCCTGTCAAAAAAGAAAAGGAAGAGAAAGCTAAAAATAGAGTTGGACGACCAAAAAAAGGTGAAAAAAGAGAACCCATAGAACCCACCATACTCCAAAAACAGAAAGATATGCAAAGTGTAGAAGAGATGTTGGAGCTGGTCTCTACAGATTGCGGTGTGGGAGTCAAACAAAACTCTAAAGGCAATAGAGAGGTATGGATAGGAGGTAAACTACATATTTCTGCTGTAGATGGAGATATACCAATAGCAGCATACTATTCAGGAGCAAATGTTCACGACAGTTCAGTGGCACTACCTCTAATGAAAGAGACAAGCAAAAGAGTAAACTACCTCTTTGACCTGCAAGATGCAGGGTATGATGCTGATATCATTCGAGAATTCTCTATAAACCTAAACCATAGACCTATCATTGATATCAATCCTAAAAACTCAAAAGCACTCAAAGAAAAAATACAACTTATCAAAGATGAAAAAGAGAAATTCAAATTTTTTAATCTACCACAATCTTCAGATATTCACCACTACAATCAAAGAAGTATGGTAGAGAGAGTAAACAAATATCTCAAAGATGATTTTGGCTGCAATACAATCTACTATCAAGGAGCTGATAAAGTAGCTTCTGTTTTAGCCTTTGGTATTTTGTCTATCTGTATTCATCAGAGTTTAAAATTAGTCACATAATCTAACAAAAAGGAAGAAAATAGTTCAAAATAGAGATCCCAAGCCATAAAGCACGCAATAGTTATTCACATATTTCAAGAATTTAGCAATATTTCCCTAAAATGTGAAAATAGTTGCTCACTACATCTTTTTAAAATCTGGAAAAAAGCAATGGGGTGGATTTGCTTGAAGAGGGGATTTAAATTTGCAAGTGGCTC
>JALTGP010000050.1 GCA_027076905.1 Campylobacteraceae bacterium
TAGCCAATACATTTATTGAAAATGCTATTGCCAACAGCAACTTAGGAGCACTCAAAACAATCTATTACCTCTCAACTATCTTTGACAAAATAGATATGTCAAAAATGCAAGATGATAAGATTGTAGGGATACGAATAGACAAAAGAGAGATGCTTAAATACACCGAAATGACAGCTCCTACAATCTACAAAGCGGTTAAAAAAATGCAAGAGACCAGTATTACATTTGTAGACCAAAAAGAGGGTACTGTTGAGGGTATGTCTCTGCTACCACGCTATAAATTTGTCCCAAATAAAAACATTGTAGAGCTTGACTTATATGTTCGTATTGCAAAGATGATTATCGAGGTCAAAGAACAATATACAAAAATGAATACTAAAGAGATAATGAAGCTCAAAAAGCCTCATTCTATCAGAATGTTAGCCCTATTGAACAAAATATCAGGATACAAAGATAAGGACGATAATCCTCTACCAAAAAGAAAAAGAATGACTCTTGAAAACCTCAATGAATTTTTTGGAACAAAATATAGAACTTGGAATAAGATAGAAGAAAAAATAATAAAACCAGTCAAGGAAGAATTAGACGCACACTCTACAAAAAGTTTTATTTATGAAGCAAACTATGAAGTTCTTGGAAGAGGACGACCGGCTTTTAGAGATGTAACTATCGACCTTATCGATAATCAACCGAGACTATTTTAGGATAGGCAAGGGGGGATATCTCATGGTGTTCAGGTTGTGGTTTTCTTTCCGTTTGGGGCACTTTTTCCCCGAAGAGGAGGTCACGACGATGAGGGGAAAAGAGGGGCCTACGGGGTCTTAGTAATACCCCTAAAATACAAGCCGGGTAAAACCTCACAGATTCCCCATTTATTGGACTATAGGAAGTATAAAAAAAGTTAAGATTTTTTATCGTTATAATAAAACTACTTTTTGGAGGGCAAAAAACGGCTAAAATAAGCTCTTTTAGCTCAAAAGGCTAGTATCTCTACCAAAAAGGGCAAAAAACGGCTAGAAATAGCTATTCTGTTTGATTAATCACTATTTTTTCTTTGTCTCCCTTTCGTATAGCTCTGTGACAATACTGCACTATCACAGACTTTAAAAAAATATGAGATCTATCTCTAAAAGAAAAAAGGCTAAAAATTGCTTTTGTTTGACGCACTATGTGAGCAGGTAGACGCAAGTCGTTAGCTGGTCATGTAGGGCTAGTTGTTGCCACTTCTGGAAAGTTAAACTTCAGTAAAAATCAGACTAAAAATGCTCTCTATTATTAAAATAAATAATAGAGAGTAGTTATGGGGGTGTGAATAACTTTAGGTATCAAAAATCGATAAGCCCCACTACATCGATGTTTTAGAGGTGTCAAAAAATATTTAATTGTCCTGATTAAAGATACCAATCCGCTCGATTAAAGATACCAATCCGCTCGATTAAAGATACCAATCGTACAATATTGATACCTATTTATATTTTGGGTACTAATATTAAA
>JALTGP010000051.1 GCA_027076905.1 Campylobacteraceae bacterium
AAAACCAAGTAGTCGTAGTCTTCACAAAAAACTTAGTCTAGGCAGGTCATGTCGGACTATAAAAGCTTCCTCAATATCCTAACATTAGTTGGGAGTTCGGAAGAATCCACCTTCTTTAGGGGGTGGAGTTGTCAATAGGAGATAAGCGTGGCAAGGAGTCTATCTCCTGCTATCTCTGTAATCTTGGCTTGATATATTTTTCCAAAAAGTATCTCTAGCTCAGAGGTATCATTGATTAAAACATCTCCATCTATATCTTTTGCCCAGAGTGTAGGACGTGCTGATAAAATATACTCATGCTCATCACTCTCACCTTCTAGTATCACATCAATCGTTTTTCCCACCATTTTTTCTAGTGAAATTTGTGTTGTCTCATTGGCAATCACCTCTAATATCTTAACCCTCTCTTCAATCACACTCTCTTCTACAGGTTTCATGGTAAATGCAGGAGTAGTCTCTTCATTGGAGTAGAAAAAGACATTAAAACGGTCAAATTTAAACATACGCATAAAGTCACAAACTCTATCAAACGCCTCATCATTCTCACCTGGGTGACCTGAAATGATAGAGGTTCTGATAAACGCATCTTTTTTAGACTTCATATGCTCCAAAAGCTCAATGGTCTTCTTCTCTCCAAACCCCCGTCTCATCATCTTCAAAATCCCATCATCAATCTGCTGAATGGGCATATCATAATAGGTTTCAAATACCTTGGAGTTAGCAATGGTATCAATCAAAGCAAATGTAGTCGTACTAGGATAGAGATATAAAATTCGAGCCACGTTGACCCCCTCAATCCCCTCAACGGTTTTAATGACATCAATAAGCCCATCTTTTAGCCCCATATCACGCCCAAAACTAGAGGAGTCTTGGGAGATAAAACTAAACTCATAAAACCCTTGGGCTACCAGTGTTTTGACCTCTTTTTCTATAGAGAGTAGGGTGCGAGAGTGCAGTTTTCCTTTAAAGCTAGGAATTGCACAAAAAGAACAGCTCTGATTGCACCCCTCTGCCATTTTGATATAGGCGTGGGTATTTGACCCTGTAATCACACGCTCTGAGTTTTCATTGGCAAGGTAGACCTCAGGGGAAAAAGTAGCTCCTCTTTTTTCCAATATAAGCTTGTCTATCTGCTCATAATCTCCAACACCTGTAAAGATATCTACCTCAGGTAAATCACGTTGAAGCTCCTCTTGGTAGCGTTCGGTTAAACAGCCACTTACCACCAAAATAGACCCCTTTTTTCGCTCTTGATGAAGGTTTAAAATAGTATTAATACTCTCCTCTTTCGCGGCATCAATAAACCCACAGGTATTGACAATAATCACATCTGCCGTATCAGCATCATCCGAGACTTCATACTCTCGCAGACGACCTAGCATCACTTCGCTATCCACAAGATTTTTGGTACAGCCAAGGCTTACAAGGTGTAGTTTTTTAGTTGACAAGTTTTACGCTCCAATTTGTTAAATAATATTTTGATGACATTAT
>JALTGP010000052.1 GCA_027076905.1 Campylobacteraceae bacterium
TCTAGCAGGCTACGCAACCAATGAATACTTTATCAATTATATGACTTTCAATAATGTCTAAAAATAAGGGGAAGGGGAAATGAACAAAAGGGTATTAGAGATTGTAGAAAAACAGGAAGATAAGAGGCTACTGGAGAAAATTGACTGTCTTTTAGATAGCCTTGATACAGCATTTTCTCCTATACAGATAAACAGCTTTATATTAAATGATATAGAGTTCCCAACTATGTATGGGAAGTTTGTACAAAGTCAATTAGAGCTGCAAACCAGGCTAGGTAATTTGCAAACTCTCTACTTTGAGATAAAGGAAAAGCAGATCAAGATAAAAAAGACAGAAAGGGACATTAGCAACACAGAAGATGTCCTTGACAAAGATCTGCTTCTTTTAGAAAAAGAGCGTTTAGAGGCACAGATCCGAGGGCTTAAAAGACAGGTTAAACGGATAATTAAAGAGGCAAGAATATTTTATTCCCTTTGCCAAGAATGTCCTGAATTTTTCAACTTGTCAGAAGAACAAAAATTTGAATTAGAAGTAAAAGACTGGATGAAGAAAACTATGAATAATCCTGCAGTCTTTGAAGAAAGATATGGGCCAAGATATATGGCTGCAATTCTAGGAGAAAAACGATATAATGAATATCTCCAAGCCAGAAGACAAGCACTTGGAGTTCTACCAAGAGAAATGTTTGAAGAAGATAGAATAGGTGAAAACAGCTCATTAAATGTTATGAAAAAAAAGGCTTTAGAGCAACTTGATATTAATTTTAATCACCAGGCAGAACAACCTGTATTTGACATAAAAAATAAATGTTCTTGGTTCCCTAAATTATCTTCGGAAATACCCAAAATAGTACACCAGGCTTGCACTAAAGGTAAAGATAAGGTTCTTCTGCTTGATACTCTTGGCAACAACCATGAAGTTTCTATAGAAGAAGCTAAAAGAATTTTGATGCTTTTGTCTAAGAAGGGAAAAGAAAGGGATATGAAGAGACGAAATGCTACTATGCAGATCATGCAGGCAAAAACTCCAGAGGAAGTTGCCAAGGTTGATCTTATTCAAGCTGGGGGATTCTTTGATCCAGGTTCGCCAACAGGAGAACAAGAAGGATGAAAAAAATAGAAGATTTTTTACCGGATACCACAAAAGTTATCAGTAAAGTCAAGGAAGCATGGGATTGGCAAAGCGGGTTCCCTATTCCTACTTTCGATATTAAGTGTCCTGTTTGTGGATCTAAAGAGCTTTTGATTCGTTATTGGACTTTTTTTATCCGGAAAGAAGGCAGTAGTAAGTTTCGCTGTGACGTGTCTTTTAAGTGTACTTACTGCTCTAATGCTTGGGTGCATGGCTTAGTTATACCCGAAGAGCTTTTTAGGCTTCACTGTATAGATTACCGTGGTAGACGATATTTATGGAAAGAAGTTAAAGACATTTTAAGAGGATAAATACCTTTATTGGAGGAATAAGAATATGGCTAACGTAACAATTGAAAA
>JALTGP010000053.1:0-2732 GCA_027076905.1 Campylobacteraceae bacterium
GCTATAATTCTCAAATGAACAAGTTAATAAACCTACTCCTCTTAACTGTTATGTTTTTTTCCATAGCACATGGAGTGGTGTTGCAAGATAATTTTGCCGACCATTGTAGTGTGGCTGAATATGTTGATGAGTTTGAACATCCAGCAGACCATCATGATGAACACGATAGTACGCTTTGTGAAAGTCACTTTATGTTTCATACCTCTTTTTTACTCCCTGACGCATTGACCCCACTTGAAGCTTATTCATTTAATAGTGAAATAGAATACATACTGCATCTGAACGATGTAACCTACAAAGAGAATACCTTCCGACCTCCTATAGCCTAATTATATAACTTATTATTATTCAAAATTTATATAACTAGGAACAGCATAATGAAAAAAACAATCATCGGATTGTCTTTGGTAGCCATGCTTCATGCACAGACGTATGAAGAGCTATTAGAACAAGCCATTTCCAATAATTTAAATTTGCAACTTATGCAAAATAAATCAGAAGCCATAAAACTAGAAGGTGACATAAGTACACGCCTAAAAAACCCCAATGTCGAGCTTGAAATTGCTAATTTTTCAAATAAACGACTCTTGCGTCTACCTGATGTGGGTGCTAGAACAGGCATTAGTCAAGAGCTGTTGCTTCCTTGGGTAAAGAGAGACAAAAAAGCATTGGCTAGAAGTAAAGTAATGGTGGCTCATGAGCGTTATAACTTAGAAAAATTGTCTTTTGTTTATGAGTTTAATTCTTTTTATATTGAGCATAAGGAAGCGATAGAAAAAGAGAGTTTAGCCCAAGAGGGTATTGTGATTGCTAACACTATTTTGAGTATTGCACAAGTACGATTCAGTGGAGGGGCGATTGCTAGAAGTGAACTACTTCAAGCCCAAATTGAGGTAGAAAATGCGAAAAGTTTACAAAAACGTCTTGAACTAGAAACCGTAAAAGCTAAAAATAGGCTTTTACTTTTTGCCAATTTAGATAGTAGCTTAGATGTTGAGGTCAAACATCTTTTTGTATCTAGCCAAAAGCCTAACATACATCCTTTACTAAACATAGCCCAACAAGAACAGAGTGTTGCAAAATTAGAGTTGGATATTGCTTCACATCCTATTGAGAGCATTGAGGTTTTTTCTGAAATTGAAACTGAACCTGAGCAAGATGTTTTCCGTGTGGGTGTAAGTATTGCTTTACCAATTTTCAACAATAAATCAGAAGAAAAACAGTTAGCCAAACTAAAACTTAACAATCAAAAATTGGTATTTTCTACGCAAGAGAGAGTTTTGAAGTTAGAAGTAGAACAGCTTCAAATTGAAATACGTTTAGAGGAGGAGACAAAACGCTCTTATCTGATACTACTTCGTAAACAAGAGAAGCTTTTAGATATGTATAAACAGGGCTACAGAGTTGCAAAAGTTAACCTTTTAAAGCTCAATAATTTAAAAAAAGAGTTACTTTTAAATAAAGAACAAATCTTAGAACGTGGCTTTGCCATTGAACAAAAAAATATAAAAATTTCGTATCTTCAAGGAGCATACAGTGAATAAAATTTTACTAAGCATACTGTTTTTAAGCATTGGATTATGGGCGATTGATGTCCCCATTGATGAGGTAGAAAAGCGTTCTTTTTCAGAAATAATTTCTGTAAACTCCAAGATTATCCAACTTCCCTCCTCTAAATCTTTGGTTATGGCAGGAAAGGGTGGGAAAATTACAGAGTATTTAGTCAAAGAGGGTGACAAGCTAAAAAAAGGTCAAGCTGTGGCACGTGTCTCTGTTATAACACCTATAGAACTTTCTATAAACATTACACCTCTTAAAGCAGAACTAAAAGCGTTGGAGAAACGTTTGGAGATTGCAAATAAAAATTATAACATGGTCAACAAACTCTATAATATAGGTGTTGAATCAGAGCAGAATTTAAATCTTCAAGAGGAAGAAAAATTTACAATTATCTCTGAAATTGAAGTTGTAAGAGCCAAACTTGAAAGTTTAGATATGGAAAAAAGCTCTTCACAAAACTCATATACGCTCTATGCAGGGAGTTTTGGTAGTGTAGAGAAAATTTTAGTAGCTTCTCATGCCGTTGTTGATAGCAATACACCTCTGCTCTCTATTATACAAGGAGAGGAGAGTTTTCTTGTGAAGTCTTATGTTCCGTTGAAGTATATGAATGAGATGAAGCTTGGTCTAAATGGTGAAATGCTATATAGAGGAAAAACCCATCAGATGAATATTACTCAAATACTACCTACCTTAGATGAAAAAACACAACAGATACAAGTTATCTCTACTCTTAGTAAGCCCATAAAAAATCTTTTTCTCAATGCGTATGTCAATTCAAAACTTTATATTGGTGAGCAAAAATCTTATTTGTCTATTAAAAAAACAGCACTAAGTTTTTTTAACAATGAATGGGTAGTTTTTGTGCCAAAACATCATGAGGAAGAGGAATCAAAAACCCGTAGGGGTCATGCCCCCGTGCTGACCCGTGTTCATGATGAAGAAGAACACGAAAGTCATAACCACGAAAAACATGAATCTAAAGAGAAAGAACACGATGAACACGAGGAAGAAGAAGTTCCATACAGCTTTAAAATTGTAAAGATTTTAAAACAAAATGAAAAATATGTCGCCATTGAAGGACTAAAAGAGCATGAGGACTATGTAAGTGATAAAGCTTACCACGTCAAATCATTGATTCTTAAGTCCTCTCTTGGTGGGCATGGACATTA
>JALTGP010000053.1:2832-4769 GCA_027076905.1 Campylobacteraceae bacterium
GTCCTCTTTATCGTACTCTCATTTATGGGTTACTCCTCTTACAAAAGCATTCCCGTTGATGCCTTTCCTGATATTACACCCAAACAAGTAGTCATCTACACAGAGAGTTCTGGAAACTCGGCTGAGGATATTGAAAAGCTTATTACCTACCCCATAGAGTCTGCATTGTCGGGTATGGCAGGGGTTAAGCTTATTACCTCGAACTCTATTTTTGGTCTCTCTTATGTTTCTGTCTTTTTTGAAGAGCAGTTTGACATCTATTTTTTACGCCAGTTGGTTAATGAACGGCTCAATTCGGTAGACATTCCAGAAGGTTGGGGAAAACCAACACTTGGACCAAACACCACAGGGCTAGGGCAGGTTTTTTGGTATGAAGTCAAAGACGCTACTCATAAATATTCACTACAAGAGATAAGAGCTTTTCAAAAGTTTTTAGTCAGCCCAATGTTTAAGTCTGTTAACGGAGTAGAAGAGGTTGTCTCATGGGGTGGGCATGAGAAACAGTATGAGGTTTTAGTAGATGCTAAAAAGTTACAAACGCTCTCTATAACTTACGATGACATTGTTCAATCCATACAGTCAGCCAACCGTTCAGCAGGTGGACAGTACTTGGAGTTTAACCGTGAACAGTACCAAATAAGAGGAGCAGGACTCTATGAGAGTTTAGACGATATTCGTAAAACCTTAGTAAAATCCATAGAGGGCAGAGCCATAACCATAGAAGATGTAGCAACTGTTCAAGTTGGAAATGCTCCACGATTTGGGGCTATCTCTATTAATGGAGAAGAGTCGGTCATAGGAATGGTGTTACAAAGAACAGGAACAGATGCCAATGCTGTAGTACAAGGCTTAAAAGAGAAGATGAAACTGGTCAATACTACCTTGCCAAAAGGCGTGAGTATCAACCTTATTTACGATAGAACAGAGATGACGGCTAAAGCTGTAGATACCATTACCTCGGCTCTTAGTATGGGAATTTTATTGGTGACTATTGTACTGTTTCTATTTCTCTTTGAATTGCGTTCTGCGTTCATCGTCATTGTCTCCTTACCTCTCTCTTTGCTCATCGCCTTTTTACTCATGAAGTTTTGGGGACTCTCAGCGAACCTCATGAGCCTTAGTGGTTTAGCCATAGCCGTAGGAATGATAGTTGACGGAACAATCGTCATGGTAGAAAATGCTTATCGTAAATTAAATGAGAATGAAACTCTTGGAAACGGAGGCTTCAGCCCCGAACAAAACAATGTTAAAGCCAAATTAACACTTATTGCCAGTTCAGCAAAAGAGGTAGCTAAACCCATTACCTTCGCCATCTTAATCATCGTAGCTGTTTTCATCCCACTTCTAAGCCTAGACGGACTAGCAGGAAAACTCTACACACCAATGGCACTAAACATCGTATTTGTAATGCTTGGCTCACTTTTAGTTGCCTTGGTTTTAGTGCCTGTTTTAAACTTTTTACTCTTAAAACCAAGAAAATCAGAAGAAAATATTGTGATGAGGTTTATTAAATTTATCTACAAACCATTTTTAAACCTAGCCTTACGCTTTTCAAAAACAACGCTTTTTGTAGTCACTGTTGCTTTCATTTTCTCTGTCTATATTCTCTCTTTGCAAGGTCGAGAGTTCATGCCAAAGCTTAATGAAGAGTCGATTATGTACCGTGTTATTGCCATTCCTGGTACTGCACTTTCTCAGTCTTTGGAGTCTGCATCTTTGATTGAAAAACATATTTTAAAGAACTACCCCAACGAGGTAAAATCTGTTCTCTCTATGGTAGGAAGAAGTGAAAACGGCGAGACAGCACAAGCGAACTACATGGAAGTATTGTTAACTTTAAAACCCAATATAAAAGAGCTACCTGCCTTAATCAAACGAATTAATGAAGATTTAGAACACCATTTTGAGTACATTCGTTTTGTGCCAACACAACCTAT
>JALTGP010000054.1 GCA_027076905.1 Campylobacteraceae bacterium
GGAATATCTCTACACGCATCTAAAAAGAACATATTGACTCTGTTACCTGAGGCTTTTAGGGTCTCTATCATCTCATTTATTTTTAGAGCATGATGTTTTACTTTGATTCTCTTAGCACTGTTTACATCAATAGGAAGCAGATAACCTTGATGGTCAACTTGACACCCATGACCTGTGTAGTAGAGAAAACCTGTTGTGCTTCTATTTTTAGCCAAACGCTTGGCAAACACATCTATGGCTTCTTCTAGGTTTTCAGAGTTTAGGTTGGTTTTGATTTTGACGGTAAAGCCTAAATCTTCTAATGTCTTTTTTAATCTGTTTAGATTTGGCTTTGGGTTATTTAATTTGGTAATTTCTTCGTATTTGCTGTTTCCTATGAGCAGAGCCTCTCTTGGTTCGGCAGATAAAAAACTAAATATCAGAGTTAAAATAAGGGTTAATCGCATGGGTTTCCTTTTTTGTTCGATGAAATCGAACCTAATGTTGTTATATTATACTAAGGTAGAGGTTTAATTTCCCTATTTTGTTTTAGAAAATTATTGTAAAATTGGTTTGAAAGAAAAAGAGGGAGAAAATATGCAAAAAGTATGGGAACTCTATGCCATAGCTGTAACAATCATTGAGAAACTATGTACCAATAAGTGTAGCCACTTAACCATTAGCGATGTGGTTGAGGAGTGTCAAGACTATATAAAAAGAAGAGTTGAAAACAATGAGTTTCAAGCTCTAAAAAACTATGACCCAACAAAAGGAGCAAAAGAGACCACCTATCTGCATACACTTATTAGTAGCCGATTGATAGATTTTTTTAATTCTGCCAAAAAAGAGAGGGAAATTTCGTCTGAAGATAGTATAAGTAACAGCTACACCATAGAAGATGAAGTGAATGATTACAATGAGATTTTAGAAGATGTTTTAGAAGAGTTAACCTTTGAAGAGCAGACCTATATTAAGTATCGTTATACCGATGAGTTAAGCTATAAAGAGATAGGTAACATCTTTGGAATTACACACAAACAGGCTTCTAAAAAAGTAGAGAATATACAGATTAAATTAAGACGAAAACTAGAAAAATCAAACTATAATTTAGAGGACATACTATGAGAAATATAGCATCACAAATAAAAGATAAAGAGTTTGAAGAGCATTTAAGCGAAATGCAACTTGCCCTCTTTACAGACAAGCAATTAGAGCCAAAAGAGAGAGAAGAGGTCTTTAAACACCTAAGCCAATGTAAACGTTGTAGAGATGTTTTAAAAGTGGCTTCGGAGATAAGAGAAGAGGAAGAGAAGTTAAAACCTGCTAATAATACAGACTACAAAGGCACACTCAAACGCCTTAGCTCAGTTGTTGCTATTTTTATTGTATTTATCTCTGTACCTAAGATTGATAATCAATTTGATACTCCTGTGTTTAAAGGGTGTGTTGTTGAAAAAGGGATTATTGATAAGAGTATTGAGTATTGGGAGAAGTTGTTTGAGAA
>JALTGP010000055.1 GCA_027076905.1 Campylobacteraceae bacterium
CCCTCTTTTGGTACATCGTGTGGGTAGTATGAGGCTTCTATCTCTTCACTTCCGTCATAATTCTCTATGGTCACCTTTAAAGGCTTCATTACACACATTACTCTTGGTACTTTTTTATTTAAGTCATCTCGTATAGCAAATTCAAGCTGTGCTACATCTACCATTGAGTTTGCTTTTGCTACTCCTATGCTATCACAAAAATTCAAAATAGATTCAGGAGTATAACCTCTTCTTTTGTACCCTGCAATAGTAGGCAATCTAGGGTCATCCCAGCCACTAACTTGTCCACCCTCTACCAACTCTAAAAGCTTTCTTTTACTCATAACGGTGTAATTAATCCCAAGCCGTGCAAACTCATGTTGATAAGGTCTGGTAGGCTTCAAGCCCAGTGTGTCTAAAACCCAGTTATAGATGTCACGGTTGTTTTCAAACTCTAACGTACAAATAGAGTGTGAAACCCCCTCGATGTAGTCAGAGAGACAGTGAGCAAAGTCATACATAGGGTAAACAGCCCACTCATCCCCTGCTCTAAAATGGTGTGCATGACGTATACGGTAAAGCAGTGGGTCACGCATTTTCATGTTGGATGCCGACATATCTATTTTGGCTCTTAAAACGTGTTCTCCATCTTTGAACTCTCCATTTTTCATCTTTTCAAAAAGCTCTAGGTTCTCTTCTACCGAACGCTGGGCGTATTTGCTTCTTTTTCCTGCTTCTGTAACCGTTCCACGAAGTTCACGCATCTCCTCTTCATTGGTACTATCTACATAGGCTTTTCCCATTTTGATAAGCTCGATGGCATAGGCATGAATTTGGTGAAAATAGTCAGAGGTATAACGCACATTACTCTCCCACTCAAACCCTAGCCACTCTACAGCATCTTTCAGAGCTTCTACATATTGTGTGTCTTCTGTGGTGGGGTTGGTGTCGTCCATTCTAAGGTTACAATGCCCTTGATAATCTTTGGCAATTCCAAAATTGATGCTGATAGATTTGGCATGACCAATATGTGGGAAACCATTTGGTTCAGGAGGAAACCGTGTCACTACCTCTTGGTATTTACCTGCTTTTAAATCCTCTTCAACTATTCTACGTAAAAAATCTTTGCTCTTGTTTTCCATTATTATTGACCCTTTGATATTAAGGGGAGTATTTTAGCTAATTAGTGCTTATTGTCACGATGAACAACTCAACTTCTGATTTTTAAACTCACTAGGAGTTGCCTCTGCCCAACGTTCATGCCCTTCATGCTCATCATATGGGTTTTGTGCAATCTCAAACACTTTGGCAACAAGTGAAAAGTCTCCATCATCTGCTAACTCTATCGCCTCTTGAAGTATATAGTTTTTTAGGACAAATTTTGGATTTGTTTTGAGCATTCTCTGGTATCGCTCCTCTGTGCTACTTTGGTTCTCTTCCAAACTCTTATCATAGCTATCAAGCCAATCAATCATCGGATTGTGAAGCATTACAAGTCTCT
>JALTGP010000056.1 GCA_027076905.1 Campylobacteraceae bacterium
TGTGAAACTTATTAGTCAAGCCTTTGCAGATGATAATATGGGCATGAATATGAACAGTAATATGCAAGATGGGGGACGAAGTCCAAATGGTACGGCTGTTGATATTATGAAATTTAGCGTGACTAAAGCTGTTACAGATGATATAACACTCTATACAACCCTAACCGACAGAGCAGAGATAACCAACCGACTTGACCCAAGTTTAGCTGATAATATAGGAAATGAGAGAGAGTTTATTATGACCATGAAGATGGGAAATAGTACAAATATGAACGGTGGAGTGATGTCTTTTGTCATTAATGGTAAACCGTTTGATGCCAATCGTGTAGATGAGTTTATTGATGCTAATAGCACCGAAATATGGAAGATTACCAACAACTCTGTTATGACGCACCCTTTTCATGCTCACGCTATTCAGTATCAGATAATAGATAGAGATGGTGTTCTAGCTAGTGGTGTTGATTTGGGTTGGAAAGATACCTTTTTGGTAAAACCAGATGAGACGGTGCGAGTAATTGGAAGGTTTGAGCCTATCAACCAAGGAGATTATATGTACCACTGCCATATCTTGGAGCATGAAGATGCAGGGATGATGGGTTACTTTAGAATTGGAAAGAGTGGAAATGTGGGAGAGAAGTAGAGCTTCAATTTTTGAATATTAAAAAAAAAGTTGTCCCCTCATTAACCGAAGATTTGAAGGTAATTCCAATCCTGTAAAAGCTACAAATCTTATGGACAATATTTAAGCCCAAACCAAAACCACCCACTTGGTTTGTGGCTCGGTAAAAACGCTCATAAATCTCAGACTGATGCTCTTTTGGAATTCCTATACCTGTATCTTTTATCACAATTTTTTTATCTTTTACTTCAATATCTATCTTCCCACCAATGGTATTGTATTTGATGGCATTAGAGATGAGGTTGTGAATAAGTCGAGTGAAACTCTCTTTGTCTATCTTGAAATATATGTCACATTCATAGCTAATATTTAGCTCTATTTTTTTCTTCTCTGCTAAGAGGCTTAGATAGCTCAACTCCTCTCTTATAATATCATTTAGAAGTAGTAGATCAAGCAATTTTGGCTCTATCTTTTGAGTATCAAGCATCAGGTAGGTTAAATCTTTATGAATAGCAGAGATACGAGAAGCACTAAGTCGAATGCGTTCTAAATTTTTAGGTGTATCAACTTTTGGTGCATCAACAGAGAGCATCAAAGCTGTAATAGGAGTATTAAGCTCATGAGTACTGTCTTTAATAAAGTTGTCTAGTCCAATCCGTTTCATCTGTATGGGTTTAATAAAAATCTTTGCCAAAAAATAGCCTATGATAGAGAGCAGAACATAAATAAGTAACAAAGAAAGTAGTATCTTTAGTTGTAAATTTTTAATAAAAATTTCCACACCATTTTTTTCTATCACAATACTTTTAACCCCCAAATGTCCAAAACTACTTTTATCTACCAATACCAGTTTATTGCC
>JALTGP010000057.1:0-13868 GCA_027076905.1 Campylobacteraceae bacterium
TCCATATGATAGTATAAAATTAAAGAAAAGTTAAAAAATATTTCAAATTATCATTTTTTTTGGCTTTTCATGTCATGAAATAAATAGATTATCACTATCATACGCATATTTATAAAAGAACTGATAGAGGTCATCTGACCACTTCTCTTGATAAACTCCTTTAATATCTGGGCAGAGTTGTATGATATACTCTTTTAATGCACCTGATTCGGCTATCTCTTCCCACTCATCTTGGGTATGTTTTGCAGCAAATGTTTTTGCTGACATTTGACATGGCTGTTGAAGGTATTTTTGGAAAATTTTATGACCTTTACTTTTTTTTCCTCTTAGCATATTCATATATGGGTCGGTGTCTCTTGGGGTGATATTGTTATCTACACTTCTCTTTATAAAGTTTCTATGACTACTAACTTTGGAGACAAATAAGTTTAATTCCAAAGCGTTAGCCGAGATAAATAGTGAAGATATAGATAGCATTATAAGTCTCTTTTTCAATATATCTCCTTTGATATTGATGTACAAGTATGATAGAGTATTACTGTGTTCTCTATGTGTAGCCATTGTGGTTAAATTGTGGATTGTAAAAGGGAAATTTTTGGTTATAATTTTTTAAAATAATAATCTTCTGGATAAATTAGGAAATGATGACTTTAGTCTCGCTATGTTCGGTACTAAGGAATTGTAAAAGAACAAGTAAAATGGGTAAATTTGTTCTTTGAAGATTCCTAAAGTCTCCGATTCTAAAGAGTTTTGCAAGAAGTCTAATAGAATAGTATAGTAATACTTAACACTTAATGGTTATTATTAGACAAAAATTTCATCTAAAATGGTGTTGACATACTCGTTGGCTTTAAACTTGATGAGGTCATCAGGTTGCTCTCCTGTACCTATGTAATATATTGGCATCTGTAGCTCATCTGCGATGGACAGGACAGAGCCACCTTTGGCAGTTCCATCCAGTTTTGTAATGATAATTCCATCTATCCCTATCATCTCATTGAATACTTTTGCTTGATTAATACTTGAACTTCCCTGTGTTCCATCCAAGATAAGCATCTTTCGATGAGGGGCATGGGGCATCGCTTTATTAGCAATACGTACCATCTTTTTTAGCTCTTCACCCAGATTTGTCTGTGTGTGAAGTCGTCCTGCAGTGTCGATAAGCACATGGTCTATCTTTTTTGATTGTGCTGATAGGATAGTATCATAGACAACAGCTGATGGGTCGTGACCTTGCTTAGTAGCAACAATAGGAATCTCTAATCTTACCGCCCATCTACTTAACTGTTCAATGGCGGCAGCCCTAAAGGTATCAGATGCCCCTAACATAACACTTTTACCCTCTTTTTGATGGTATCGTGCCAGTTTGGCAATGGTGGTGGTTTTTCCTGCACCATTAACACCAACAATCATATCGACAAATGGTAGGGCATCAATTTCCTCTTTCCAATCTGCTTTGTACTGAAAAACAGAGATAAGTACGTTGTACGCTGTTACTCTGTCAATTTTTTTGGGAAGTCTCTCTAAAAACTTCTCTATTAATTCATAGTTTACATCCGCTTCAAGTAGAATATCCTCAAACTCATCGTGTGTAATTTTACTTTTTTTCTCAGGAGAGACTTTTTGTATTGCCTCTGTTGTACGTCGAAAAACTTTTTTAAATATATTAAACATTATCTTATCCCTCTATCTCTTTTAGTGCTTGTTTGATATCGCTCTCTATCATCTCTTCAGGAACAGTACCCTCGTAATGGGTATAGTACTCACCATAGAGAAACATGACCATCATGGGCAGTTCAAAATCAGCTTTTAACCCCAATTGTGGTGCAAGTATCTCTGCAAATTTCTGATTGCTTTTTTCGCTATCTGATATGTAGTAGTCAACTCTTTTTAATGCGATACACTCTGTAACCTTTTTTGAGTTTATATCATCATGAAGTAACATACCTATCATAAAAAGTCTACTTTGATATTTTTTTTGAAGCTTATTTAGGTGTGCTATCTGTCCACGACAGGGTGGACACCATGTTGCAAAAAAATTAACCAGAACGATGGGTTGCAGTATATTAGAAAAATTATAAATATTTTTTTTGATATCCAATGAAGTAAGTTCTTTATCTAAACTGATAAAGTTTAGATGATATTTTTTTGGAATTATTTTTTGGCTACTATTTTTTGGCTTTATATTATCTATTGTTGTAACTATCTCTTGCTCTTGAGAAGACATTTTACTCTCTTCTGCTTTTCTCTCCTCACACGAGGTAAAAAACATTAAAATTATGAGTAAAAAAATGTAAAATTTATTTTTCATTAAAGTGTATCTTTAGTATTTTTCGCGATTATAGCAAAAAAAGTATAAAAACAGGAGATAAAAAATGGATAAAAAGAGTTTTAGGGCATCTTGTCTTACAAAATTAAAAAAAAATAGAGCAAGTAGATACTACGCCTCTGATAAAAAAATCAGCAAATGGCTTTATAGGGAGATAAAAGATAGAGAAGTTAAGGTTGTCATGCTTTATATCCCTTTGAAAATAGAGATTAATATATCAAATTTAATTAAACAGCTAAGAAAAGAGAATGTCATAGTTTTAGTACCCTTTATGGTAGGTAAAAGCTTTAGATTGGTAAAATATAGACTACCTTTAAAAATTAAAAATTTTTCTGTAAAAGAACCAAATATCTCTACTTTAATTTATAAAAAAATAGACTTAGCGATAGTTCCTGTGATAGGTATAGATAAAACTTTTAGGCGTATAGGATTTGGTAAAGGCTTCTATGATAGATTTTTTGATAATAATTCTACGCATATTGAAGAGATAGTTTTCATAGGAAGAGAGACTTGCATATCAGATAAAAATATTACAGATGATTACGATGTAGAAGGAGACAAGTATATAACATCAAATAATATTTTTATAAAAGATAGCTCAAAAAATAATATTAAAAAAAATCAAGGTGTTAATTCCTTGAATTAGGAGAAAAAATGATAGAAGAGGTATCGATATCAACAGTAACGGCTATTTTAGGTGCGATAGCCAGTTATTTGTTTGTAAAAAATGATAGTAAAAAACAGTTTAAGCACCATGAAGCAGAGGCAAAGGCCAAAGCATTGGCAATAGAGCATGAAGCAGAGAACCATCTACATGAAGCAAAAGTTTCAATTAAAGAGAGTGAGATTAATCTAGAAAAGCAGTTTCAAGAGAGAGTTCTGAATGTAGAGAAGCAAAAAAATGAGTTGGGAGTAGAGCTAAAAGCTTTAGATAAAAGAGAGAAGGAAATAGAAAAAGAGAAAAAAGATTTAGAAAAAAAAGAGCTCTATTTGGATAAGCTTGTTTATGAGAAGGAGGGTGAACTCTCTACTCTAATTTCACTCCTAGAGAAGAGTTCAGGCATGACTAAGGAGGAGGCAAAAAAATACCTTATTACACAGGTAGAGGATCAATCTCAACTTGAACTGGCACAGTTAATTAGAAAATATGAAACACAGGCGAAACAGGATGCTCAAAAGAAGGCAGATTATATAATTTCTCAAGCTGTTACTCGTTATGCAGGTGAGTTTGCAGGTGAGCGACTTCAAAATATTGTAACCCTTCCAAGTGATGAGCATAAAGGGCGTATTATTGGTAAAGAGGGACGAAATATTAAGAGTCTAGAGCAACTTTTGGGGGTGGATATTATTATTGATGAGACCCCTGGGGTGATTATTATTAGCAACTTTAACCTCTATAGAAGAGCCATTGCCACACGTACAATTGAGCTTTTGGTGGCTGATGGTCGTATTCATCCAGGACGAATAGAGGCGATTCATACCAAGGTAAAAGCCCAGTTTGAACAGAAAATTTTAGAAGATGGTGAGAACATTGTGGTGGAACTCGGTCTCTTGCCAATGGCAGAGGAGTTAATGAGACTGCTTGGTCGTATGCGTTATCGTGCCAGTTATGGTCAAAATGCCTTGGCTCATACGCTAGAGGTGGCAAAACTAGCATCCATTATGGCAGCAGAGATGGGAGGAGATGAGAAGTTGGCACTTCGAGCAGGTCTTCTTCATGATATCGGTAAGGCACTGACCCAAGAGGTAGGTGGAAATCATGTGGATTTGGGCGTAGAGGTCTGTAGAAGATATAACGAACACCCTACTGTAATTAATGCAATTTATGCACACCACGGACATGAAGAACCAAATGGGGTAGAGTCAGCAGCAGTTTGTGCGGCTGATACACTAAGTGCATCACGCCCAGGGGCGAGACGAGAGGTATTGGAGAGTTTTACGAAACGGGTTAAAGAGCTGGAGGATATAGCACTAAAGGAGCGAGGAGTAGTCGCAGCGTATGCCATTAATGCAGGTAGAGAGATACGGATTTTTGTCAATGCTAGAGTGGTAAATGATAATCAAATTACAGTTTTATCTAAAAAAATTGCAAAAGAGATAGAGAATAAGGTACAATTCCCTGGCGAAATAAAGGTAAATGTTATTCGTGAAAAGCGAGAGATTACTTATGCCAGATAATATTAAAAGAGGAAAAAGAATGAACAGAGGATTATGGTTTTTTGTAACAGCAACACTATTGCTTACAGGATGTAACGCACAAGATGAGGTAAAATTGGTCAATGAGGCAACGTCCACCGCGAGTAAGACAGCTGTAGTAGAAGAGAAGCAAGTTGATAAAAAAACAGATACGATTGTGGTTTTTGAAACCAATCAGGGTAAAATAGAGATTAAACTTTTTCCAAAAATTGCACCATTGGCAGTTGAAAACTTTGTAACACATACTAAAAATGGTTATTATAATGGGCTAATTTTTCACAGAGTTATCAAAAATTTTATGATTCAAGGTGGAGACCCAACAGGGACAGGAACAGGGGGGGAGTCAATTTGGAAAGAGAACTTTGCAGATGAGTTTGCTCCCAATGTAGTTTTTGATAAACCTCTACTTTTGGCAATGGCAAACAGGGGACCAAAAACCAATGGGAGTCAATTTTTTATTACCACAAAAGCAACCCCTTGGCTCAATGGGAAACATACAATTTTTGGTGAAGTGGTTTCAGGACAAGATATTGTAAGAAAGATTGAGAATACAAAAGTAGGTCGTAGAGACAAGCCTTTGGAGGATCAGAAAATTATCAAGGCGTATGTTAAATAGCCGATATGATAGATTTAGATGCCTTGCGTTTGGAGAGAGAGAAGTGTATAGGGTGGAAAAATATTAAACCCTATTGGGAGGCTGTTACAGGTCTACCCAATGTCAAAGAGGTTGAAGTGAAACTAGGAGATACCGTAGAGGTCTATCCCAAAGGCTTAACCAAAGATGAGGAATCATATATCTACAGCTCTGCGAAAACAGTATGGCCGTGGAGAAAAGGACCTTTTCAAGTTTCTTCTACTTTTATTGATAGTGAGTGGCGAAGCCATATTAAGTATGACCTATTAAGACCTCATTTTAATTTGAACGATAAAATAGTAGGTGATATAGGTTGTAATAATGGTTATTACCTTTTTCGTATGATGGAGGATAAGCCAAAACGTTTGGTAGGGTTTGACCCCTCTGCCATTCCCTATTGTCAATTTAAATTTTTAGACCACTTTATACAAAGTGGTATAAAGTTTGAACTATTAGGGGTAGAACACGTTGAGTATTATGAGCATAAGTTCGACATACTCTTCTGTTTAGGGGTGCTTTATCATAGAGCTGACCCTATTGGTTCATTGAAGTCCCTTTATAAGGGTCTTAACTTTGGTGGAGAGCTTATTTTAGATACTTTCATGATTGATGGAGATGATGAGGTCTGTTTAACACCTATGAAACGATACTCAAAAATTCCTAATATTTATTTTATCCCTACGGTTAATGCCTTGAAAAACTGGTGTTATCGTGCAGGATTTGAAGAGATAGAGGTATTGGAGATATCTAAGACTCAGTTAAATGAACAGCGTAAAACAGAGTGGATTAATACACAATCATTGGATGATTTTTTGGATGAAAAGGACAGCTCTAAAACAGTTGAGGGGTATCCCGCACCCAAAAGAGTATACATTAAAGCAAAGAAAATTAAAAAAAAGAGTTGATTTTTTAAATTAATTTTTAAAAATCCAAAAAATAAGGTATAATTAAAGAAAAATTAGACTACTCAATAGATTATATTAATATTTATTAGAATATATAATTATATTTTCTTATTTTAAAACAAGAGAATTTTGGATATAACCTTAAAAGTAGATATATTATATAGGATTAGAATGAGAATATTGACCATAGGGTTCAGTGACGAATTTGTTAAACAGTTAGAAGTTGAACTAGAAAAATACTTCATCTGTATTGTAGATAATGCAAAAGATTTGTATGATGCAACAAATTTCACAGACTTTAGACATTATGAACTTATTATAGTAGTGGATGAGAATCAAAAATACTCATTTGAGAAATATAGTAAAGAGATTAAAAAAAAGAAAAGAGAGACCAAAATTATTGTTATTACCTCTATGCCAAAGAATCAGATACTTCTTTTTGATTTGGGTGCAGATGAGGTTATTACTGACTATATAGATTCAGCTGAATTAATTGCAGCTAGGGTACTGTCCAATATGCGTAATCTTTTTGGTACTCATATTGATATTGGAAAATTGGTTATTGATATTGGCAATAAAAAAATAGAGTATGATGACAAGATAGTCTCACTAAATGGTAAGACATTTGATATTCTGGCATACTTAGCCCTTAGAGAGGAGCGTGTATTCTCAAAAGATGAGATTATTAATGCCCTTTGGGAAGAGCCAGAGTATGTAAGTGACAACACCGTAGAGGTGGCTATTAATCAAATACGAAAGCGTCTTAAGAGTATCCTTGGTTTTCAAGTGATACACACTGTAAGAAGAAGAGGATATAAGTTCTCTTATGAAAAGTAGGGTGCGTTTTTTAACGCACACTATGACTTAGGAATACAAATTAAATAACTACCAAATTTCAAAGACAACTAAACAAATATCTTTAACTCTAGTTTTCCTTGAATTACGGGGAGTAGTCCTGCGTCAAACTATAGCTAAATCTGTTCGTTTATTTACCTATGAAAATTGGCACTTATCTAATTTGCATTCCTTAACTTGATAATATTTAATGATGCTTCACATACTCAATCCATTGGGGCATTATTCTCTGCTCTTGTTTTAGGGTAGTACTCATACCATGACCTGGGTAAACTGTAAAATCTTCCTCTATTTTTTGAGCCTTTTCTAAACTTTTAACCATCTCTTCTCCACTTGAAAATGGAAAATCCCATCTACCAATTGACTGTTGAAAAAGGAAGTCTCCTGAAAACCAGACATCTTTTATCTCAATAATAGAGTTTCCAGGGGTATGTCCTGCAAAGAGACGATACTGTAGTTCAATGCCTTCAATGGTGATTTTTTCATCTCCATCTACCAAAAAATCAGCTTTACTTTTTGGGGCTCCTCTACCAAGAGGGTCCTTTTCTAGCATAAAAGAGTCATCTTTGGGGATATATAGAGGAACTTTTAGCTCCTTTTGTAGTGCATCATTGCTCCAAATATGGTCATAGTGACCATGTGTATTTAAGATGGCAATAGGATTAGTGACATTGTCCATGACCCATTTAGTAGCACCCATACCTGGGTCAATAATTAACTCTTTATTATTAATTGTAACAATGTAGCAGTTGGTTTGTGTATCTCCCATGGGTTGCATTTTAATCTGCATTGAAAAACCTTTTTTGTATAATATTGTTATGAATTTATATCACAACCTTGAAATTGCCATTCAGACCCCCCATATTGAGACCAAAGAGAAGTTGACACAGCATCTATTTGAGTATTGTAGCCAAAATGAGTTTATATCCTCTGAAGATTTTGAGCCTATACTATTCCCATCTCCCTCTTATGCCAGTTTTTGTACGATTGTTGACCCCAAAGTGTTAAAAGCAAGAAAAGATTTTAATACCAATGAGGGGTTAGCCACACTTATCCATGCTATTGCACACATAGAGTATTCAGCGATTGATTTAGCACTTGATGCTGTTTATCGTTTTCCTAATATGCCACAAGCATATAAACTTGATTGGTTAGAGGTGGCTCTTGATGAGATACGACACTATAAGATGCTTAATGCTCTTTTGAATGAGCTTAGGTATGCCCATGGAGATTTTGTTGTTCATTGTGGTCTTTTTGATGCCTCAAACCATACAGCACATGATGTATTGGAGCGAATGGCTATTATTCCTCGCTATCATGAGGCAAATGGCTTGGATGTAAACCCTCAAATTGTGAAAAAACTCCATAACAGACGTAAGATTCCAGTAGTTAAAAAACTGATTGATGCATTGGATATTATCTATGAAGAGGAGATTACTCATGTCTATAAAGGAGATAAATGGTTCTCTTATTTATGTGAGAGAGAAAAATTAAATAAAAATATTTATTTTGATATTTTAGAAAAACATAAATTAATAGGTAAGCATAGACCACATTTTAATGTTTTAGCAAGAAAAGAGGCAGGGTTTAGTTGTGATGAGATAAAGAAATTGGCAAAAATTGAGTGTGAATAGTTCTACGAAATATTAGCAATTATTAAAAAAATAATGTAACTCTTTATCCATAAAAAAAAATATTTAAGAATATGGCTTGTTTATAATTTATTTTAATGGTAAACGTTGTATAATGGCACATACGCTAGTAATAAAATTAAACAAAAAGTGAAATAAAATGCCAAATACAATAGAGTTTTACAAACCTACTATTCAAAAAAATACTACCCAATATATCAATGATGTTTTAACTTTTTCAGATAGTTCAAAAGTTCAAAAATTGGAGGAGTCTTTTAAAGAGTTTATAGGGTGTGAGTATGCCATTGCTACTAACAGCGGAACTTCTGCATTACATTTAGCCATGTGTGCTTTGGATTTTAAGAGGGGAGATAAGGTTATCTGTAGTATAAACGTGTTTCCATCTATTCCTGAAGCAGTAAGGCATTTTGATGCAGAGCCAATTTTTATAGATATAGAAAGCAAAAATTATAATATAGATTTGGATAAGTTGGAAAAAGCATTAAAGAAGAATCAAAGTAAAAAACTAAAAGCAGTGATTATTAATCACATGGCAGGTGATGTACTTGATATGGAGCGTGTCTATGCATTGGGAGAGACCTATAAAGTAAAGATTATAGAGGATGCAAGTAATGCGATGGGTGCAGAGTATAAGGGTATAAAAGTGGGCAACAGTGGTGGGGATATTACAGTTTTCTCTTTTGCACCACATCTTTGTAACTCTATTACTAATGGTGGAGTTTTGGTAACCAATAGCAAAAAGATTTATGAGAGAGCGTTGCTTCTCTCTTTTCATGGGATGAAGGGTAAATCTTGTGATAATTATGGAAATGTTAATTATATATATGATGTTGTTGCTATTGGTTGGAAATATGATATCTCTCAACTTCACGCTGCCTACTGCTTGGCTGAGTTAGAGGGTTTAAAAGAGAGTATTACAAGAAAAAAAGAGATTGCGACTATATATAATAAGAAACTCTCTAATATCAAGCATGTAAAATTACCAAATTTTGATAATACACATATTTTTTCTCAATATATAGTAGAGATTGATAAAAATCGTGACCATTTTGTGAGTGAATTAAAAAAAGAGAATGTAAAGATAGGGGTACACTATATGCCTCTACATTTGACAGAGTATTATAAATCAAAATACTCTATGAAAGTTTTTGATTACTCTGTTGCTCTTGGTGTGTTCCAACGTGTGATGTCACTTCCTATCTATCCATCATTGAGTAATGAAGAGGTCAATAGGGTTTGTGATGCTGTTATTAAAGTAGCCAGTGAGCATATTTAGCTGATATTATCTAATGCTTAATAAAATTTTGGTCTCTTTTTTTGAGAGACTTTTCTTTAATCCCAATCATTTTGATTGGGTTATTATTCTCTTTCTTACTCCTCTATCTTCTGTTTTTGCTACGGTTATGTTTTTTAGACGGATACTCTTAGTTAAAAAAAAATATGATATTCCTATCATAAGCATAGGGAATTTAACGGTTGGAGGAAGTGGAAAAACTCCATTTGTTATCACTTTGGCATCTAGTTATAATGATGCTTATATTATCTCTAGGGGATATGGTAGAGAGAGTAGGGGGCTAGTTGAGGTGAGTTATAAAGGTAAAATTTTATCTAATGTTTTTGCCAGTGGTGATGAGCCGATTTTGATGGCAAAATCTCTACCCAATAGCTCTATTATTGTAAGTGAAGATAGAGTTACTGCAATAACTTTTGCCAAAAAACAGGGGGCAAAGCTTATTTTTTTAGATGATGGCTTTAATCGTGTGGATATTAAGAAATTTGAGATTTTACTTTTTCCTAAAATCATTAAAAACTATTTGACCTTTCCTGCTGGACCATTTCGTGAATTTTTCTTTAGTAAAAAGTTTGCTGATTTAAACCTTGTGGAGGAGAGAGATTTCAAAAGAGTGGTTGAGATTATCAATCCTAGCCAAAAGATGTTACTGGTTACTGCTATTTCAAACCCTAGTAGATTAGAACCATTTTTACCTTCAAATATAGTAGATAAAATATATTTTGAAGACCACGCCTATTTTGAAGAGGAGGTACTTTCTCAAAAAATGTTAGAACTGGGGGCTACCTCTCTTTTGGTTACTCAAAAAGATGAGGTGAAAATGGAGAGTTTTGGGTTGCCACTCTCTATCATGAAGTTGGAGTTACAAATTAATAAAGAGATTTTAGAGAAAATTGATAACTATGTTACAAGATATAAAAGATATAAGTTCTAAGATAAATCTAAGCTTTGCTAGTTACCTAAAGAGCTTTTCAGATATACTCCAAATTATGAAAGAAAGCATTAAAATATTTTATCACGACCTTAAAAACTCATTTAAAGATTTACTACCTATTATTATTGTGGTAGCATTCTTTCAAACTTTTATCATCCACTCCATGCCTGAAAATTTAGCTTCTATTGTGATTGGATTAACCATTGTAGCTGTGGGGTTAGCACTTTTTATTCGTGGGCTGGAGTTGGGTATTTTCCCCATTGGGGAGGGTTTGGCAATAGATTTTGCACGGAAAGGTTCTATTTTTTGGCTTTTAACTTTTGCTTTTACGATAGGCTTTGCAACCACCGTTGCTGAACCTGCTCTTATTGCCATTGCACAAAAATCGTCAGTGATTTCTCATGGATTGGTAGATGCTTTTTGGCTTCGAATGACAGTGGCACTCTCGGTTGGATTTGCGATTTCTTTGGGAACGCTTCGTATTCTTCTAGGACACCCTATTCAATATTATATTATCTCAGGATACATTCTTGTGGTTATTGTTACTTTTTTTGCACCCAAAGAGATTATTGGTTTGGCATACGACAGTGGAGGGGTAACCACTTCAACGGTCACTGTACCGTTAGTGGCTGCTCTGGGTATCGGTTTAGCATCAAGCATTAAAGGGCGTAATCCTGCTATTGATGGATTTGGACTTATTGCATTTGCCTCTTTGACCCCTATGATATTTGTACAAATTTATGGGATTGTTGTCTACTCTTTTGGAGATGTCTCTACGGCTCTACCTATTTCAGAAGTTGCTATAGCCACAAAATCAGTAGCATCTACTTATAGCTTTTCACTTGTAGATACTTTTTTAGAGCTAGTTGGGGTTATCAAAGATGTCTCTCCTATTTTGGTCGTTATCTTCTTTTTCCAATATATTATTATAAAAAAATCTGTCCCTCATTTACCTAAAATCATTACAGGTATTATTATGGTTATTTTTGGTCTTTATGCCTTTATTATTGGTTTGGAGATGGGACTTTTCCCTATTGGGGAGAGTATCGCTTTTGAATTAACAGCGATGAATAACAATGGACTTATTTATCTTTTTGGATTTCTTATTGGTTTCTCTACTACCATGGCAGAACCAGCACTTTTGGCAATTGCAATTAAAGCACAAGAGATAAGTGAAGGGATGATAAAGCAAAATGTATTGAGAATTGTGGTAGCATTAGGGGTAGCAATTGGTATTGGTTTGGGGTCATATCGTTTGGTATCAGGTGACCAGATTCACTACTATATTATTGCAGGGTACTCATTGGTTATTATTTTTACCTCTTTTGCACCCAAATATATTGTACCTATTGCTTATGACAGTGGAGGGGTAACCACTTCAACAGTTACTGTACCGTTAGTGGCAGCCTTAGGGCTTGGTTTGGCTGAGAATATTGATGGTAGAAACCCTTTGATAGACGGTTTTGGTTTGATTGCCTTTGCTTCACTATTTCCTATGCTTACGGTAATGGGATATGGTATCTATGCTCAATATAAAATTGAACAGATAAAAAATAAAACAGAAAAGAGGGCTTAATATGAAGTTTACAGCTTTGGTTGCGGTTGTTGAAGACAAAGATGAAGAGGGAGCAATTGCCGTTGCTAAAGAGGCGGGTGCTGGTGGTGTTACCATTATTCATGGTAAAAATATAGGATTGGAAGAGAAAAAAGTATTTTTTGGGCTCACGTTAGAGGAGAATGTCTCTGTTTTACTTTTTGTACTACCAAGAAGGGTCTCTATGCAGGTGATGAAAGCACTTCGTCTTAAATTTAAATTGGACAGTTCGGAGAGTAGTGGGATGAGTTTTATTATCCCTTTGAGTCATGTAGCAGGGTTAGATACCGATGAACTTCATAAGTTTGAAGAGAATATAAAAACAATGTTGTAGAGGAGAAGAGTATGTTAGTGAAAAATGTAATGACACCAGAGGAAAAATTGGTAAGTGTTTCAGCAATGGCAACAGTAAGAGAGGCATTAAAGCTGATGAAAGATAACAGTGTTCGTTCAGTTATTGTTGAAAAAAGTTCTGATGATGGAGCGTATGGTCTGGTTACTTTCAAAAATATTTTGCAAAGTATTGTGGCAGAAGATGGAGATATTGATCTGCTTAATGTTTATGATATTGCTTCAATTCCTGCCATTTCTGTTTCATCAAAACTTAATATCAAGTATGCCTCACGAATGATGGTTAACAAAAGTATCAAAAGACTTTTGGTCATTGACAACAATGAACTCAAAGGTATTTTGACAATGAGAGATATTATTGAAGTTTTGATGGAGAGTGTTGAGAATTTATAGAAAATCTTCTATCCACACTAAATATTCAAGGTACTATTGATTAAATAGGTATTACTAACATATTATCTTCCTGTATAACTATAAAGCAGTGCTTTTTTTAGTTTAGCAAATACGCGATTTCTATCTCTTGGACGGATGGCAAAACAGCCATAACTTCGTCCTCCTGAGTTTACATACCTTGCAGTATGGACGATAATATCGCGTCCTCCATTTCTGGAGGGGTAACCCACTTTTCTATTACTTCTCTCTAATCCTTTTACAGAAAGGTACTTGTAGCCTTTTTTATGTGTACGTCCTACCCTTGAACCCACTTTAAAAAAACCATATGGGGTCATTTTACTATTTCGTCGATTACTAGAGCGTCTGACTTTACCACCTATACTTCCTGAATATTTTCCATGGGCAATTTTATGTTTATAGACCGCACCATTATTTAAATTGATAATATAGAGACGTTTGTTTCTTGCTTTTTTTGTATAATCAGCAATAGCCAAGTACTTCGAAGAGAGGGATTTTTTGTATTTATTTTTTTTATAATAGGAGAACGCTTTTTTTAATGCTCTTTTATTGATATTTGTTTTTTTTGAAACTTTTCTATAAATTTTATTAAGTTTTTTGACTTGATATTTATTTAATTTTTTTGTTTTTCGTCTTTTTTTAGATTTACTCCATTTGGATGTAACTCTATTTTTTTTATTTTTACTTTTGGCTAATTTTGCTTTTTTTAAAGAAGC
>JALTGP010000057.1:13968-30025 GCA_027076905.1 Campylobacteraceae bacterium
TTTTTTAAAGAAGCTTTTTTCCATTGAGCTTTTCTCCACTCCGAAACATATTTTGTTTTTTTAGTTTTACTCTTTTTTTTTAAAGAGGCAGTTTTAGCAAGTCGCTCTTTTCTCCACTGCTCTTTTCGCCATTCAGATATAAATCTTTTGGGTTTGTGCGTGACTTTATTAGTCTGATGGTTGGTGGTGGTTTCTTTGGCTTCAATTGTGATACTTATAATAATAAGTGCCATTAGAATATAGATAATCTGCTTCATATATTTTCGATTTTCCCTAGTAAAAAAATTTTGGAATTGTATATTTTTATAAGTTATAAACTACTTAAATGCATTCATAAATTTATTTAAAGCCCAATTTTTTTTCTCTTCACCTGTACAGATATAGTGTAGGTCATACATATTAGAAGCGATGTACTCTATCTCTTCTTTACTCTCTTCATCACAGGCAAAAAGAAGTTGGTCTCCCAACTTTAAAATTTCATCTCTTGGCAAGAGGATTTCATTCTTCCCACGTTTTAAAAGTAGGGGGATGGCTTTGTGATATTTTGTCCAATCGCTTAATGATTTTAGTAAAATATCAAGATGAATACGTTCTCCCGCCTCTATTTTATTATAAAGAGCGTAGGCTCTTTGTCGTGTGATTGTTAAATTCATAAGCTTGGGGTTGTTTCCCAGTTGACTTTTTAGTAGATTGACCAAGGCATTTCCCCACATCTCATCTTTGTAAATAATCTTTTGTAAAAATGTGTGTTTGAGTGGATTTGCCAATTGAAGAGAGGTTTTATTGATTAAAATACGCTCTATCATAAAGAGCCAATCTATGTTTGCTGCCTCAAAGATACTCACCTCTTTCATGGTGTTCTCTCTGGCAATAAAATAAAGTTTAGGATTTAGTTTTTTTGCGGTTAAAATAATAGATATATTATCTATATCATTTTGTGTTCCTGCAATTAAAACAGAAGCCTCTTCTATTCCTGCTTCTAATAAGACCTCTTTATCATCAGCATTTGCAGAGATAAAAAGCTCATGTTCTATCATCTTTTTGGTTGGCATAACACTCTCATCAATAATTACATATGGGATGTCATGAAAATCTAGTTTCTCTTTGATAGCTCTACCCAATCTTCCATAACCACAGATGATATATTTTCCTTGAGGTAAAAAAGTAGCCTCATGGGTAAGGTCATAATTTTTATAAATCCAATTTTCAAGTATCATAATATGTGGAGCGGTTAAGGCAATATCCAAACGTTTTGCAAAAATCTCAAAAGGATTTTCTACTTTTGCTATATCTGTATCAAGTAGAGAGGTTATGGTATCACGCTTGGTGGCTTTGGTAATGACTTTGATATTGGGGTTTAAAAATTTAGTCAAAATAGTAATGCGTAAATTTTTGTCCTCTTTATAGAAATGAGATACCACGGCGATACATTTTTTATGATGAATTCCTGCATCTTGAAGGGTCTCTGTAAGCATCGCATCTGCAACCATTACAGGAATAGAGTGAGAGATGTCCTCTAGTAGAAATCCATTTATTTTATCTTCGCTAATATCTACTAGAACTACCTCTAATCCATAGTTTAGTAGTTTTGGTATCACTTGTGAATTGATGTGGTTATATCCCAAGATGATGATAAAGTTAGTATCCAATGCCTTTACCCGTTTCCTAAATCTACCTTTCATAATCTCAAATCGTAACATCTTATCTGAGAGAACAGATACCAAAGTACCTATGGCATAGAACCACCCAATAACTGTTAAATAGATACATATAAGTACCCACATTCTCTGGTCATAAGTAAACTCATAGGGAGTTTCTCCAAATCCAATGGTTGAGGCTGTATAGGAGATGAAATAGAAGGCATCAAAGAAGCTAAGATGATAAATCTCTCCTTTGTCATCCAATCCAGGGATAAGTACCATTCCTAAAATAGCAATGGAGTAGGTAATAATAATCACCAAAAGAGGGGTTCTAAGTCGCTGTAGGATTATCCATAAAGCATTGTTATTCATGCTTTACTTTACCTTTTAGATTTAAGTGTTTCACCTATATAGAGGATAACAGAAGTGATGTTTGCCATCAATGCCCCACCTGATAGGGAGACAATCATTGCCATAGTAGCTACAGTCATACTCTCTGTAAGCGTCCAAACAATGGTTGCTGTAATAAGTTGCATATCTGCAACCAAAGAACTTGCAAGTAAAACTGATCCTATCTGTGTCTTATCTCCAATTTTTAATACCGTAGCAATCAAAGAGACTACTAGTGCAGCGTACAGTTCATAGTTGGTATGCATCAGAAGGTCTTCCGTATCCCCATAAAAAAAACCAAAGTTTAGTGTCATTGCTAAGATAAAGAAAAAGCCAGATATTACTTTTTGTAAGTTCATGTAGTGTCCTATTTCTGTTTTATAAATTATATAGAAATTTTTCTTAATTCATACTCAATTAATCTACAATTACTATAATATTTTAGTAATACTTTCTGTTCATTATAATTTATCAAATTATAGCGTAAATCTAAATATCACAAATAGGCATCATCCACAGCTTGACAGATAATATGCCCAATAAGGATATGCATCTCTTGGATTCGTGGAGTGTCATCTGAGGGAACTACCAAGTTTAGATGACAGATACGGTTCATCTCTCCTCCCTCTTTGCCACTTAGACCGATGGTTCTACAGCCCAATAGTTTTGCCATAGCAAATGCAGACATCACATTCAGAGAGTTTCCAGAGGTTGAGATACCAATCAATAAGTCTCCCTCTCTTGCTAATGCCTCTACTTGACGGTCAAACACTCTATCATAACCATAATCGTTAGAGATAGCTGTCATGGCAGAGGTGTCCGTATTAAGTGCAATTCCTGCTAATGCCTTTCGTTCTCTTTTATAGCGTCCTGATAGCTCTGCGGCGATATGTTGCGCATCAGAGGCAGAACCACCGTTGCCACAGAGCAGTACTTTATTACCTTGTTTTAGTGTCTCTATCACTATTTTAATCGCCTCTTCTATTTGAGGTATTATCACCTCTATAGTTTTATCTATTGTCTCTTTGTGAGCGTGTAGCTCTGTTTCTATCATTTTTATTAACATTATCCTAAAATCTTCCCTATTAAATTTATTGTACTTTTTCCTGATACGAAGTTGATAATCATCATATTCTAACTCTTTTGCTTTTTGCAGATATGTGGCGTGACCACGGTGTAAAATATCAAAACAGCCATCGGGTGAGATGCGATTACACGCCCCACAAATAATTATGCTATTTTACCTTTATTTTCCAAAAGAACTGAATATTTGTGTATAATTAAAAAAAATATTAGGGGATAATATGAAAAAACTATTAATAATACTACAATTGCTCTCGGGTTCTGTACATGCTGAAGAGCTCACTACCATCGAAAACACAATAATCTACACAAGCCAACTAGGAGAACTCTCCAACGTATACCATAACTACGCACAAGCACTACGTGTTGCAAAAGAGAGCAAGAAAAGTCTATTTATTCTTTTTGAAAAGGAGTATTGTCCGTGGTGTATCAAACTAAAAAGCACCACACTTCAAGATAGAAAATTAGCAGGACTTTTAAATCGTGATTTTGTGGTTGTGCTACTTGATAAAAATAGAGATAAATTTCCAAGCCAATATGACCCTTCTCGTGTGCCTATCGTCTATATGGCGAACTTCAACGAGAAGGTATTTGTAAAAAAACTTGGCTATGAAAAGAATCCAAATGAGTATATTAGACTCTTGAAGTATATTACGCCGTAACAGCAACCTCAAAAAACTCTAAATACCAATCTACAAAATTGTCGATACCTTCTTGGATAGGGGTCTCTGGCTTATAATCCAAATCTTCGACCAAATCAGTCACATCGGCATAGGTCGCAGGAACATCACCTGCTTGGATTGGCATCATATTTTTCTCTATCTTCTTGCCAAGTTTATTCTCAATGGCGGTAATGAAATCCATAAGCTTTACAGGATTGTTATTTCCAATATTATAGATTTTATAAGGAGCCGAGGAAGTAGAGACACGTCCATTTTTTCCATCCCATAAGGCATCTTTTTGGGCAGGATTATCAATCACCCTTACCACGCCCTCTATAATATCATCTACATAGGTAAAATCTCTTAGCATATTGCCATTGTTAAAGACATCAATCTTTTTACCCTCTAACGCTGCTTTTACAAACAAAAAGAGTGCCATATCAGGTCGTCCCCAAGGTCCATAAACCGTAAAGAATCTAAGCCCCGTCGTTGAAATATCAAAAAGATGTGAATAGGTATGTGCCATCAACTCATTTGATTTTTTACTCGCAGCATAGAGAGATATAGGATGGTCTACACTATGCTCTGTAGAGAATGGTAATGCTTCATTAAGCCCATAAACAGAGGAGCTAGAGGCATAGGATAGATTTTTAACCCCATGATGTCTACACGCCTCTAAGATATTCATAAAACCCACAATATTACTATCCATATAGGCACTAGGATTGGTCAAACTGTATCTCACTCCTGCTTGGGCAGCAAGGTTACATACAGCATCAAACTTTTGCTCTTCAAAGAGCTTCATAATATTATCTTTGTCTTCCAAATTGAGTTTAATAAACTTATAATTACTACTATCAGAGGAGGTTAATAGTTTATTGTACGTAATACTTTTTCCCTCCTCCATATTTTCAATAATTCCACTTCTCTCTAATCGACCATACTTGACATTTATATCATAATAGTCATTGATACAATCAAGCCCAATAACCTCATCGCCTCTTGCCACCAATCTTTTTGCTAAATGTGAGCCTATAAAACCTGCTGTACCTGTTATTAAAATTTTCATTATATTACTCCAAAATTTATTAATTCTTTTTGTTATTTTTTAATCTTAAAATTATATCAAATAGTAGATTAAGGATGAGTAAGGATGAAATTAAAGTTATTTAAATATAATCCTCAAAAATATAATATTATGAGGAAAAAAAATGGATAAAATAAAAATAGGTGTCATCACTACAAGTGATAGAGCAAGTCAAGGAATCTATGAGGATATCTCAGGAGTAGCAATTATAGATACCATGAAAGAGTATCTGTTAAATGAGTGTGAGTATGAGTACCGATGTATTCCAGATGAGCAACCGATTATTGAGACGACGATTATACAACTTTCACGTGAGCATAACTGTGACCTTATTGTCACTACTGGGGGAACAGGCCCTGCTCCACGAGACGTAACCACTGAGGCTACTGAGAATGTATGTTCTAAACTCCTTCCTGGATTTGGTGAACAAATGAGGTCTGTAAGTTTGCAATATGTACCAACGGCTATTTTATCTCGACAAACAGCAGGGATTTGTAATGGAGCATTGGTTATAAACCTCCCTGGAAAACCAAAATCTATCCGTGAATGTTTAGACGCTGTTTTCCCTGCTGTTCCTTACTGTATCGACCTTATTGGTGGCTCTTTTATGGAAGCCAATGAAGAGGTTATCAAAATCTTTAGACCCAAACAGAAGTAGGATATGATGAATATAGAGTTTATAGAGGCAAAACTTCAAGAGATTTATACAGAGTTAGAAAAAGAGGTAATGGAGGTGCTTATGGATGAGTCATTGGATAAAAAATATACCAATCTCCATATGAAACCCTTAAAATCTACCAAGCAGATTTTAGAAAATGCATTAGATAGCATAAAAATGGTAGATAAACTCGCTAAAGAGGATTTGGCAAAATGAGAAGAGTATTAATTTTTTTCTTATTAACTACTTTATCACTTTTTGCAAAAGAGGAACTTATGGTAGATAACTCTATGCCGTGGATGATATGGTGGTTGGTTGCTTCATTGTTTACAGTAGGTTTGATGTTTTGGTCTATTTATAAAGCGATGAGAACTAAAAATCCAAAATATGGATGGGGAATGGCTCTTTCTATTCTTTTGATGATTGTTTTGTTGTTTATATAGGAAAAGTGACGAATATTAAATTCGTCACCAATTTTATATAACAGCTTAAGCGTTATACGCAACCTTATAAGTAGGGTCATCCTCTTCATAGGTACAGAAAGGTCCAGCTGTCTTAAGAACTTTTCGGCAATCCTCGGAGAGGTGTTTAATCGTTAGTTTCTTACCTGCTTTGTTGTATCGCTCCGTGATAGCATCAATCGCTTCTGCTCCTGAACTGTCCATTACTCTTGCTTCTGCAAAATCTATTACCACTTCACTTGGGTCATTTTCAATATCAAACTGCTCTCCAAAAGAGGTAACAGAGGCAAAAAATAGAGGGCCATTAAGACAGTAAACTTTTTTACCATCATCATTAGTTATGGTTCTTGCGTGTATCTTAGCATGTTCCCATGCAAAGACAAGAGCAGATATTATAATACCTGCGATAACAGCGATGGCTAAATCTTCAAATACAGTAATAACAGTAACAGCTATAAGCACAAATGCATCTGCCTTTGGCATATGTTTAATACGTCTTAGACTTGAAAACTCAAAAGTACCAATACTGACCATAAACATGATTCCTACCAAGACAGCTACAGGGATAATGGCAATAATATTGGAGAATGAAACAACCAAGACAATAAGAAGTGTAGCTGCGGTAAATGAAGATAGACGACCAAGACCACCTGAGGTATAGTTGATAATACTTTGACCAATCATTGCACATCCTGCCATTCCTCCAAATGAACCTGAACAGATATTACCAATTCCTTGTGCCACACACTCACGATTTCCTGAACCTCTTGTGCCACTCATCTCATCAAGTACAGAGAGTGTCAAAAGTGACTCTATCAGTCCAACAAGCCCAACCAAAATTGCTGAGGGGATAATAAGATACATGGAACTAAATGAGAAGAGTAGGTCTGTGTCAGGCATCACAAAAGTAGGAAATACAGTATTTGATAGATCTGCTAAATCGCCTACCAGTTTGGTATTAACTCCTGTGATAAATACAAGTAGTGTTAAGCCTACAATAGCTACCAATCCTGATGGAACAGCTTTAGTATATTTGGGTAAAATGTGCATAATTGCCATAGTAATTATCACGATAATATACATGAGGTAGTTTTCAGCTAAACTTGCTTTAAAAAACTCACTCCAACCATTTAGCTCTTCGATATTGTTTGGAGCAAAGAATTTAAGTTGAGCCATTGCGATAACAATTGCCAGTCCATTTACAAATCCAAACATAGCAGGTTGAGGAACAAGACGAATAAATTTTCCCATCTTTAAAAGACCTACCATAATTTGAAATACTCCTGCTAAAATAGAGGTGAGTAGAATATAGTGCAAGATAAGCATAGAGAGTGCCTCTTTACCTATATCAGGGTTAAGTTGTGCCACACCAACACCCAATGAGACAAATACAATAGCTACAGCTCCCGTAGCCCCCGAAATCATCCCTGGTTTTCCCCCAAGAATTGAGGTGATAAGCCCAATAATAAAGGCTGCATAGAGACCAACCACAGGACTAACCCCTGCGATAAATGAGAAAGCAATCGCTTCAGGGATAAGGGCGACAGCAACAACGGCACCTGATAAGATATCATTTTTGATATTTTGAGTAGAGTAATTTTGAAGTTTGAACAATAAAATTCCTTTGTAAAATTTTGATAAGATTTTAACATAAGTATGGTACAGAAAAAGCATTAAGTTGACAAAAGTTTGATGAAGTTAAAAGTTGGAGCGGGAAACGAGATTCGAACTCGCGACATCCTGCTTGGAAGGCAGGGGCTCTAGCCACTGAGCTATTCCCGCGTAACTTTAATTTTGTAAATTTATTTAATTTATTGGTTGCGAGAGGCGGATTTGAACCACCGACCTTCGGGTTATGAGCCCGACGAGCTACCAAGCTGCTCTATCTCGCGATCTTTGTGTTGTTAGAGTGGAAGTATACCTTAAAAAACTTCAAGTAACCTTAAACTAGAAAAAGATTTAAATGGATGGGGTAGAGGGATTCGAACCCCCGAGTGTCAGTACCAAAAACTGATGCCTTACCGCTTGGCCATACCCCATCAGGTATTATTAAATAAACTTAACATTGTGTTTTTAAATTTGGTTGCGAGAGGCGGATTTGAACCACCGACCTTCGGGTTATGAGCCCGACGAGCTACCAAGCTGCTCTATCTCGCGACATTTATATCTTCTGACTCAATGGATGGGGTAGAGGGATTCGAACCCCCGAATATCAGTACCAAAAACTGATGCCTTACCGCTTGGCCATACCCCAATATTTTGTTACACATTCATTGTGTGGACGGCATTATAGAGAAATTCCTCTCGAAAGTCAAGCATTTATATTAAAATAACAGTATAATGTCGCTAATGATAGATAATAAGGGATTAACATATGCAAAATAGAGCATTACAGAGAGTTGAAATTGCAATAAATGAGATAAAAAAAGGTCGAATGGTCATTATGATGGATGACGAAGACCGAGAAAATGAGGGGGATTTGGTTTACGCAGCGACTTTCTCTACTCCTGAAATGGTAAACTTTATGGCAAAAGAGGCACGGGGGCTTATCTGTACTCCTTTGACCAAAGCAATTGCCAAAAAACTGCATCTTTTACCAATGGTAACCAATAATATCTCTAATCATGAGACAGCATTTACCGTATCTATAGACTCTACTTCAGCAGAGACGGGTATCTCTTCTGCTGAGAGAGATGACTGTATCTCCAAGTTAGCTAACCCTCTGACCTCTGCTGATGATTTTGTACGCCCAGGGCATATTTTCCCTCTAATTGCTAAAGATGGTGGTGTTTTGGTACGAACAGGACACACCGAAGGGTCGGTAGATATATGTAAACTTGCAGGTTTAGCTCCTGTGGGTGTTATCTGTGAGATTATCAAAGATGATGGGACAATGGCACGTCATGATGACCTAGAGATTTTTTCTAAAAAATATAATATGCCAATCGTCTATATTGCTGATTTAGTAGAGTATAGACTGGCAAATGAGCAGTTGGTGGAGTGTCTAAGTGAAAAAACTGTAACCATTGTTGGCGAAGAGGTGATAAAACGCAACTATGCTGACCACCTAGGGCGAATCCACAAAGTTATCATTTTTGGAGATATTTCAGACACTACCAATGTGAAATTTCACAATGTAGGGCTAGATATTAATCTTATTATCGACTCTAACCGTATGGAAAATATGCAAAAATCATTGGATTTTCTCAAAGAGAATGGTGGTGTTCTTGTATTTTTGGACACCAAAACCATCTCAAAAGAACAAGCAAAAGAGTTTGGTGTAGGAGCTCAAATACTTAAAGATTTGGGCATAGACCACATTAAACTACTCACTGAAAATGTGGATACTGAGTTTATAGGACTTTCAGGTTTTGGATTGAATGTGGTGGAGAAGATTGTTATTTCCTAAAATGAAAAATAGATTATTAAGTACTCGACCAATATTTTTAAAATTAATTTGGGATAGTTACTTACATTTAAAGGAAAAAAATTGAACTACTATATCGATACCCTAACCAAAAAAATAGGTTTTATAACATCCATCTTAGCCCTAATCCTAGCCCTGCTTGTAGGTTATGATGCAACTATGCGTTATCTCTTTTCAGAGGGGTCAATCGCACTACAAGAGATAGAGTGGCATATTTTTGATATTGTTTTTCTGTTTGGACTCTCTTATGCCTTAAAACATGATAAACACGTACGTGTGGATATCTTTTTTGCCAACTACTCAACACAGACTAAATCTATGGTTCAAATTCTCTCCATGCTGATATTGGTTATCCCTTTTTCCCTTTTTTTTCTGAGTGGAGCGTTGGATATGACGGTGCAGTCTTATCTTCAAAATGAGATTTCTAGTGACCCTGGGGGGCTGACTCATCGGTTTTTGATAAAGGGTGTACTTTTTCTTGCATTTATTCTGTTGGTGCTTCAAGCTATTTCGGAGATTATAAAATCTTATAATAAGTTAGCCTCTAAAAAAATGCTCTCTATTTCACTTGGAATAGTTATGCTTCTTTTTACTCTCAGTCTTTTTCATATACCATTTCTGTTTGACCCTCTGCTTTTGATGTTTCTGTTGACGTTGTTTCTGCTAATGAGTGGGTTTCAAGTCGCCTTTGTTTTTGCAGGGACGGCACTCCTTTTTGCTCTTATTAGTGAGGAGTTGGGGCTTCATGTGTTACAGATGTTACCCTATCGTGTCTATGGAATTATGGGAAATGTAACGCTCATGGCTGTGCCTCTGTTTATCTTGATGGGATTGATTTTAGAGAAGTCCAAAATGGCTGAGGATTTGCTTTTTTCGATGGGGCAACTCTTTGGGCGAGTGCGTGGTGGTTTGGCTATCTCTGTGGTAGTAGTTGGAGCGATTTTGGCTGCTAGTACGGGGATAGTAGGTGCTTCTGTGGTGATGATGAGCTTGATTGCATTGCCTCTAATGCTCAAACATAACTACTCACCTGAACTGGCAACTGGGGCGATTGCATCTAGTGGGACATTGGGGCAGATTATCCCTCCCTCTATTGTACTTATTGTTTTGGGTGACCAAATGCATCTAAGCGTGGGGGATTTATTTAAATCAGCTGTTGTTCCAGGGTTGATTTTAATTATACTCTATATTTTATATATTTTGATTTACGCCCATTTTAACAAAAATGTTGCCCCTGCCATAGAGAGTAATGAGGCGTATGGTGAAGTGTTTAAAAAGGCATTGAAGCTTATCGCCCCTCCATTACTTTTGATTTTTGCTGTGTTGGGGTCGATTTTTGCAGGAGTGGCAAGTCCTACTGAGTCAGCTTCATTTGGGGTGATTGGGGCGTTACTTTTAGCAGGATATAATGGTCAATTTTCTTTGAAACTTCTTCAATACACTTCGATTGAGACGGTTAAACTCACCTCCATGATATTTATGATACTTATTGGGGCAACAGCCTTTTCACTGGTCTTTAACGAGCTTGGCGGTGATGTAATGGCTATGGAGTTTTTTACTAATGATATGGGGAGTAAGTGGCAGTTTATATTAATTTCGATGCTGGTTATTTTTATGCTTGGGTTTTTTATAGACTTTATCGAAATAGCATTTGTGGTTGTGCCTATCTTAGTACCAATTGTCCATGCGTTTGGGATTGACCCTGTTTGGTTTGCGATTCTTATCGCACTAAATCTACAAGCCTCATTTTTAACTCCACCATTTGGATTTGCCCTCTTTTATTTAAAGGGAGCTTCGGGTAATATAGTTACAACAGGTCAAATTTATCGGGGGGTACTCCCTTTTATTGGATTACAGATATTGGCATTGTTGATTATTGTGATGTTTCCTAATTTGATTTATATATTTGGAAAATAGGAGGAAAAATGGAAGATAGTTTAAAAATAGAGCTAAAGATGGACAAACTAGAAAGTCTAAAACTCTATGCAGAGCTACTGGGAAAAGATGTTGACACAATGTTAGATGAGGCTCTTGAACGCTACTTTATAGAGGAACAAGAGAAACTCATTGCCAAGGAGCAGAACGCTACGAACCTTAGTTATGATGAGTTTTGGGATGGAGTGGATTTTGAGTAATAGAGTCACCAAAATTAGAAACCGATGGCTTTAGCCTCGTTTTATTCGGGACTAAAGTCTCCGATTCCAAAGAGTTTTGCAAGAAGTCTAATAAAATAATATATAAGGAAAAGGAAAGAAAATGAAAACAGTACAATATAAAAATAGCTCTATATCCCCGAGTAAAATAGTTTGTATAGGTAGAAATTATGTAGAGCATATTGAGGAGTTAGGAAATGAGATTCCCGCCTCAATGGTGGTTTTTAATAAGCCAAATTCAGCTATTTCTGAGACGTTAAATTATTATCAAAAAGATACCCGTTTTGAGGGGGAAATCTGTTTTCTTATGGAAAATAAATCCATCGCAGGGATAGGTTTTGGACTTGATTTAACCCATGCAGAGATTCAAAATAGAATGAAGGGTAAAGGTCTGCCATGGGAGAGAGCCAAATCTTTTAATGGGTCAGCTGTTTTTAGTGAGTTTGTTCCTTTTAAAGGAGATATCTCTAAATTAAGTATGAAGCTTTATCTCAATGCTAAATTAATTCAGTTTGCCAACTATGATTTGATGATGTATAAACCCTCTACCATGATTGAAGAGATAGAGGGATTTATGTCTTTGGAGGATGGGGATATTATTATGAGTGGAACACCTAAAGGGGTTGGTCTATATCAAAAAAATGACCAATTTGTGGGAGAAATTTTTTGTGATGATGTTTTATTGGTTAGAGGTGACTGGATAGTTCTATAAGCTTACTAAAATTAAGTAAAGTTTATGTTTAAAAACTATAATATAATATTAATAAATAATTTAAATTATGGAGAAAAAAATGAAGAATTATTCCGATGGTCTATTTCTATTAAAGCTAATTAAGCATCGTATCGAAGAGGGAGCAATTTTTTTTAAAAAAGTGAACCTAAATACTAGAGATAGGTTTTCTCAAAATGCACTCTATTGGGCAATCTCTTTGGAAAGAGCTGAGGATGTTAAGCTTTTGCTCAAGCACAATATTAGTCGAGATATAGCTCCTAACCTTGATGCTTTTTCCTATGCTCTTGAGCTTAATAATCCAGAGATTATTGACCTTTTTGATATGGAAGAGATGGCTATCTCAGCATGATAGAGTGGGTGTTTGTTTAACACCCACGTTTTATTATAGATAGCTTATTTTTTTAAGTCTTCAATTTTGCCTTTTACCTTATCAACTAAATTTTTAGAGAAACCCCAAACAGTTTGTTGTGTACTTCTAACATTTTTAGAGGCTTCATAGATGTCATTTAGTACTTTTTCAGAAGATTTATCTTCATCAACAACAATGGTCGCATGAGTACAGATAGTATTTACGGTTCGTTTATTTTTTCCTGTAAATGATTTTTCAATAGGAACATCAAGAATAGAATAGGTAGGATTATCCCCTTTTCCAAGCTCTCCTAGTTTCAACTCATCCATAGGTAAAAAATCTAAATTCTTATTTTTAACAACCTCTTCAATTTGATCATTTTTTGGGTCTGGCATACTCATAAAAAAGTAAGCAGCATACGATTTATTATCAACTTTACCGACATATCTTTTTCCTGATTTGTGTTTTAAGTCTAAATCTTTAATATCTGGATTTTGAGTTAGAATATTATGAAAGGTAAAGAGTGTTCCTGAACCCTCTTTTCCACAAGCCACTTTTTTTCCTTTTAGCTCTTTTATATCATCAACACCATCAGCTCTAACAACCAAAAAAGCACATTCACTTCCTAGATTTCCTGTTAATCCAATGCTGTCGTATCCTTTCTCTTGCTCAATAAAATTTTTTGCAACATCGGCTTGTGCAATACCGATAACATTTGCTTTTCCTTTAACAGCTTGGATATTTTCCACAGAACCCGATGAACTTTTTAAAACAACAGTATGTCCGAGTTTTTCAAGCTCTTTCTTTAGACTTTGTCCTATAATTTTATGGTAGTTCCCATTGACACTTCCTGTATGTATTGTTATCTCATCTGCACTGATAGTTGTTAAAGCAGAGCTGACAAAAAGAGTTGTAAACAACAAAATTCTTAAATTCATATTCTTTTTTCCTTATTATAATTTTTTATAAAATATTTTTTTATTAGCTATAAAAATAGCACCACAAGTATAACAAAAGGATATTATACTAGAATTGCTTAAGTTCGATTAAAATAGGGGTTAATTGCTGAATTCATGCAGTTTTCAATGAAGTTTTCAATGAAATTTTGATACTCTTTGATTTAATTTAAATAAGGGGTTTAAAATAAAACCAATAAACCAAACAAAACTTATCACTCTTTCTGCTCTATTTTTTACAATTTTTTCCAATTACTCTTTTTATAGCAATGTTACAAAAGTTTATCCCTTTGATGGCATAAATATACTCTATATATGCTCTTTGACACTATTACTCTTTAGCTTTATGATATTTTTATTTACACTAATATCATCAAGATATACGCTAAAACCTATTTTGATATTTACCCTCATGGTTTCATCATTTACAAGTTATTTTATGAACAGTTATCATGTGGTTATAGACAGCTCGATGATACAAAATAGTATGCAAACAGATTTACATGAGTCACTTGACCTGTTTTCTATGAAATTAATACTATATGTTCTGTTTTTAGGTATCTTGCCATCTTATTTTGTCTATAAATCTAAACTTGAAGTGCTTAATTTTAAAGAGACACTTATCTCTAAAATGAAAACATTATTTCTGTTGCTACTTTTAATTGTTATCATCATCGTGAGCTTTAGTAAATTTTACACCTCATTTTTTAGAGAACACAAACCACTGCGTTACTATACCAATCCTACCTATTGGATTTACGCCATAGGAGACTATATAGGTAAAAACTTAAACAGTGGAGAGATAATAGTCAAACCCATAGGGCTAGATGCTAATATAACGACTACTAATAAACCTCATAAATTGGTAATTATGGTGGTAGGAGAAGCGGCAAGGGCTGACCATTTCTCTTTGAATGGGTACAAAAAACAGACCAATCCCCTTTTAGAAAAAGAGAATATTGTTAACTTCTCTAACTTCTCCTCTTGTGGAACGTCTACAGCTGTTTCTGTGCCTTGTATGTTTTCTGTTTATGATAAAAGTGACTACAGTTATAAAAAAGGGATTAGCACCCAAAATGTATTGGATGTGCTTGACCATACAAAGCAAGTCTCTATTTTATGGAGAGACAATAATTCTAATTCTAAAGGGGTTGCTGTTCGTCTTCCTTATGAAGATTTTAAAAATAGCAAAAACAATACCATTTGTGATGTAGAGTGTAGAGATGAAGGAATGCTTGTAGGACTTGATGAATATATAGAACAACATAGTCAAAAAGATATTTTAATAGTTCTACATCAAATGGGAAACCATGGTCCTGCTTACTATAAACGCTATCCAAAAGCGTTTGAAAAGTTTAAACCAGTCTGTCAAACCAATCAACTAGAAGCGTGTAGCCAAGAAGAGATTAGCAATGCTTATGATAATGCCATTTTATACAGCGACTACTTTTTATCTAAAACGATTAATTTCTTAAAAAAGTATGAAAAATTGGATACAAGCCTCATCTATATTAGTGACCATGGAGAGAGTTTAGGAAAAAATGGAGTTTATTTACATGGACTTCCTTACTTTATGGCTCCTGATGCACAGACTCATGTTGGTGCATTTATGTGGTTTGGAGATGATAAGCATAAAAATATAGATGCCAAGCAAGACTATTCACAAGACAATCTTTTTCATACATTATTGGGTATGTTTAATGTAAAAACAGAGGTTTATGATAACAAAATGGACCTATTGAAATGAGTATTAACAAGCAGATTATCTTAACAACTCTTCTGTTGATTTTTACGATTATTTTTTTCGGGATAAGTAACATTGATATAGCAATTCAAGATACTTTTTTTGATTCTACTACCCAACAATGGGTACTAGATAGAGATTTAGAACCCTATAAATTTATATTTTATGATGGTATGAAAAAGCTCTTAATACTTTTTGCTCTATTGATGCTTTTTACACTTATTTTTTTAAGAAAGAAAAAAGTAGTTATCGCTTACAAAAAAGGTCTTATGGTAGTTGTTTTATCGGCTATATTTGTACCTGTTATTGCAGGAGGATTAAAAAAAGTAACCAATATGCCTTGCCCTAAAAATGAGATACATTATGGAGGAGTCTACCCCTCTACCAAGGTATGGGAACACTATCCAAAAGAGTTTAAACAACCTGCCTCTATTCGATGTTTTCCAGCAGGTCATGCCAGTGGAGGGTTTGCCCTATTGAGTCTATTTTTTCTTTTTAAAACCAGACGCAATAAAATCTTAGCAATCGTAGGTGGCTTAACAGTAGGTTGGAGTATGGGACTCTATAAAATGCTTATTGGTGACCATTTTTTGAGCCATACGGTTATTACGATGGTTTTAGCTTGGTTGATTGTTTTGATTGTAAAAAAAATAGTAGATAAAAATTGTAGAATACGCAAAAAATAATTACTTAATGGATTATTTTTTAAGAGAG
>JALTGP010000057.1:30125-36749 GCA_027076905.1 Campylobacteraceae bacterium
TATATTTAGCTCATCTACTCATTCGCCATTTAACAAGGAAATCAATGACGAAAAAACTAACAATTATACTTTTCCTTCGTAGTCATTCTTTAAAAATTGGTAGATTGCCATAATTAATATTCTCTTGACGCTATATGTTAGTAATACCCATACTCTGGTGGAAGGTATGTTCTACAAAGAGTGCCAACATAATAAAGAGGGCAATTCCTGCAGGTTTACTGTAGAGTTTGTTGGCAGTGATATAGATAAGTAAAATGGTAGCAGCGACCATGGTAGCGATATCAAAAGCGTTATCTACCAATGAGATGGGTAAATCTTTTACCATTGCAGAAAATCCAATTACCAGTGTGGTGTTGGCGAGGTTAGAGCCAATAACGTTACCTATTGCCATATCTACTTTTCCTTTGAAGGCTGCGGCTACGGAGATAACAAGCTCAGGTAGAGATGTTCCAAAACTAATCATAATAATACCAATAACCCACTCACTTAGCCCAAAAGTCAAGGCAATGGAGGAGGCACTCTCGATGGCAAAATGTGCACCGACCACAACAAATATAAATCCTATAAAAAGAAAAAAGATAACTTTTATCCATTTGAACTCATTTTCTGCTTTAAGCTCTTCGAGGTTATTCTCATCTAAGTTATGACAATCATTGAGTAGAAACAGAATGTATGCCCCCATCAACAGAAGCAGAAGAGATGCGTCAAATGAGTTAATAACCCCATCCATACTCATTAACAAAAAAAGCATAATCGGAACCAACGCCCATGTGGTATCTTTTGCAAAAAAGTCTCTATCGGGATTAATATTTTTGGTTAATAGGAAAATTGTTCCCAATACCAAGGTGATATTAAAGATATTACTTCCTATGGCATTGGCTAATGCAATTTCAGGCTTTCCACTAAAACTTGCCGAGACACTCGCAGCCATCTCTGGTAAACTGGTTCCTAGTGCAATGATTGTTGCACCAATGACAAACTCTGATATATTAAAACGCAGTGCCACTCTTTCACTTTGAGTAACAATAAAATCAGCACCTACAATTAAGGCTCCCATCGCCAAGATAAATATTACAAAATCCACTACTATTTCTCCATTATTACTATTAAATTTGCGTTCTTAGGAATACAAATTAAATAACTACCAAATTTCAAAGGCAACTAAACAAATATCTTTAACTCTAATTTTCCTTGAATTACGGGGAGTAGTCCTGCGTCAAACTATATCTAAATCTATTCGTTTATTTACCTATGAAAACTGGCACTTATTTAATTTGCGTTCCTTATTATTAAACTTTTTGGAAGATTAAACTCTTTGATAATCTTCTCTTCTCTCTCTCTCATCTCTCCACTGTCTGTCTCATGGTCATACCCCAAAAGGTGTAGTAGTCCATGAATAAAAAGCAGTGACAACTCCTCTTCATAACTGTGACCCAGCTCTTGCGAGATATTTTTCACATACTCTATTGAAATCATAATTGACCCCAATGGCATGGGTGGTGTGAATTCACTCTCTATTTCGTTCTCTAGTGGAAAACTAAGTACGTCTGTAGGTTTGTCTTTTCCTCTGTAGAGTGCGTTATATTTTTGGATGGTTGGATTATAGCATATATTTAGGTCAATCTCTTTTGTTGTTAACTTGTCAGAGATTTTTTCTAGTAGATGATAGTCAAGTTGTACGGTTGTGGAGTTTTCAATATTTAACATAGCCAAAAGTTTACCAAATTATTGGTAAAATATGTTTAAAATAGTCAAGGAGTGTGAATGAAAAGAGCAGTATGTATCATATCAGGTGGAATGGACAGTGCTTTGAGTGCAAAGATAGCACAAAAAGAGGGGTATGAGTTAATTGGTATTCATTTTAATTATGGTCAAAGAACAGAGCAAAAAGAGTTAGAGTGTTACCGAAAAATAGTTCAAAATTTAGAGATAAAAGAGAGCTATGAGATACCATTGAATTTTTTTAAACAGATTGGTGCAACGGCACTTATAGATAGAGATATAGATATTCCTACAGGTGGGATAGAGGAGGGGATTCCTGTAACCTATGTTCCATTTAGAAATGGTATTTTTCTCTCAATTGCTACTGCCATTGCAGAGAAGCATGGAGCAGAGGCACTCTATATTGGTGTGGTAGAGGAGGATAGCTCAGGCTATCCTGATTGTAGAGAGGGGTACATCTCTGCGATGGAGAGTGCAATAAATTTGGGAACCAAAGATGAGACCAAAGTTGCGATAAAAATGCCTTTGGTGCATTTGAAAAAGGGAGAAATTGTTCAAAAATCATTGGCATTGGGTGTGCGACTAAAAGATACATGGAGCTGTTATCAGAATGAGGAGTTGGCGTGTGGTCTATGTGACAGTTGTAGGTTACGACTCAAAGGGTTTTTTGATGCCAATATTAGTGACCCTATTGATTATGTCTCTAATATACAGGGTTAAGTATTGTTTTTATATCAACCAACCAAAGGGTATGCTTATAATAGTGATTCTATTTTTCTTTATGATTTTATTAGTAGTTTTAAGCCTAAAGGTGGGCTTTTAGATGTGGGATGTGGTGTCGGGGTCATCTCTCTTCTCTTAAGTAGAGATTTTAATATAAAAACTTCAATTATAGACAAACAAGCATCAATGTTGTCCTATGCAAAGCACAATTTTGATATTAATAATCTCTCTGTTAAGAGTTATTTGGGTGATTTTTTGGAGTTTAATACTCAGGAGAGATTTGATTTTATTGTCTCTAATCCACCCTTTTATGACCCAAATGTGGTTCAGAGTCAAAATGAGCATCTCAATATTGCACGATATGCCAATCATCTTCCTCTGGAAGCATTTGTTCAAAAAGTGAAAGCATTGTTGACTCCTAGAGGTAGGTTTGTTTTTTGTTATGATGCTAAACAGATAGATAAAATATTTTTTTTATTGATAAAATATAAGATAAAACCCGAAATTTTACGTTTTGTTCACTCTAAAAGAGAGAGAGATTCAAAGCTTGTTATGATTTTGGCAAGAGCAAACTCTCGCTCTATGATGAAGATTATGCCACCTCTTATTATATTTAACAAGGAGAACAGTTATGAAAATGAAGCAAAAATGGCTTTTGACAAAGCAGGAACAAATAGTATAAAAGGTGATTTAATAGATGGATGATATTGTTAAAAAAGAGGGGTATAGTTATGGTTTTACCCCCTCGGCTTGTGCTTCATGTGGAGGTGCTTGTTGTATTGGTGAAAGTGGATATATATGGATAAAATACCCTGAGATAGAAAAAATGGCTGAATTTTTAGAATTAACTATAGAAGAATTCGCTACAATGTATCTTAAGAAAGTTAAACATCGTTATTCTCTTATCGAAAAAAGGTTAGATGAAGAAAATTATGCGTGTATTTTTTTTGATGAAACCATCAAGCAATGCAGTGTATATCCAGTACGACCGTTGCAGTGTCGTACTTTTCCTTTTTGGGAAACATTTAAGGGAAATTTAGCGGAGTTAAAAAAAGAGTGTCCAGGGATAATAGATTGAAAAAGATATGTATACAGAGCTTATTATTGTTGTTATTTTTTAGTTCATGCAGTTATAATCCAGATATTACACAAATTTCTGATGAGAAACTTGCAGATTATAATCCGAAACATTTCAAGATGCGTTCAAATACCTCTCAAAGAAAAAAAGTTGAGAATGAGAATAGTTTGATTATGCAGGCTATCTTCTATGAACAGCGGGGTGATTTTCAAAAAAGTAACTACTTCTACTCCCAGCTATATGATGAGACAGGGAATGATGAGTACATGTTTAAAGAGATGCGTACAGCACTCTATTTGGGTAAAAAATCTAAAAATATAGTCAAATTAGAATCATGGATAAAAAATAACCCACAAAATATTCAGGCTAAACGTATCTTAATCTCTTTTTATCTCAATGAAAAAGAGTATGAGAAAGCCAAAGCGTTATCAAAGCTTCTTATTTCTCAATCTAATAATCCTGTGGATTTTGAACTGGCATCTAACCCTTATATTTTGACTGAGGATTATAAAGAGGCAGTAACTCTTTTAACTCAAGCCTATAATAAGACAATGAATGTAGAGATACTTTTGAAAATAAGTACATTGTTGGCAAACTACATTGGCGATGTGGATGAAGCTGTGGTTAGATTGGAGCGTCATCGAGCTTCGGTCTCTTGTGATGAACGGGTCTGTCTACAACTTGTAGAGATATATAGTAAACAGGAGAAGATAGATGAGCTACTGACCATCTATCAAACACTATATCAAAAAACCAAAAAATCAGGCTATGGGATTAAGGTTGTAGAGGGGTATATTTATAAAAAAGAGCCTGATAAGGCAATATCGTTTCTCCAAAAAGATTATATTAATAATGAGCTTCTGTATGAGCTGTATCTCTCTAAAAAAGACTACTCCAAAGCACAAAAGGTCGCCCAGAAAAATTATGAGAGTGGTAAAAATGCCAAGTGGTTGGCTGAATCTGCTATGGCACTTTATGAACAAGCTGTGAATAAAGATGATAAAAATATGCTTTTAGAATTGGTAAAAAAATTTGATAAAGCGATGAGTGAAGGGGTAAGAGATGCGGTATATTTGAACTATTATGGATATACTTTGATTGATAAAGAGATGGATATTGAAAAAGGGATTCAGCTTGTCAAAGAGGCTCTTTTAAAAGATGATAATAACACTTATTATTTGGACTCGTTGGCATGGGGATACTATAAACAGAATCGTTGTGAAGAGGCAAAAATTGCAATGAAAAAAGTTGTGGATATTGAGGGCTTGGATGAGGATGATATCCTTGAACATTGGACAAAAATTAATGCGTGTAGTAAATAAATAAAGATATATAGAATAGTAAAAATAAGGGAAAGCAAGTGGCACAGATTTTAGATGAGATTATAAAAAAAACAAAAAAAGATTTAGAGAAGAGAAAAGTAGATTATCCTGTTGAGTGGTTAGGACGTTCGCTATCCCTAAATCCATTTACCCCCAAAGATGTTTTTAGTGCATTGAAATCTACGCAAGAGAACCCTTATCGGATTATTGCAGAGATAAAAAAAGCGAGTCCAAGCAAGGGTGTTATTAGAGAAGATTTTGACCCTATGGTAATAGGTCAAGCGTATGAAAAGGGTGGAGCAGACTCACTCTCTATCTTGACTGAACCTCACTATTTCCAAGGGGACAAAGAGTATCTGGGTATGGTAAGACGCTACACCAGTATTCCTCTTCTGCGAAAAGATTTTATAGTCGATGAGTATCAGTTGGTAGAGGCTTTAGCCTATGGAGCTGATTATGTGCTTTTGATTGCTACAGCACTAGGGAGAAAAGAGTTGAAATCACTTCTTAACTATACCAGACACCTAGGAATGGAAGCACTTGTAGAGATACATGACAAAAAAGACCTAGTAAAAGCAATTTTTGCAGGGGCAGATATTATCGGAATTAACCATCGAAACTTGGAGACTTTTGAGATGGATATGAGCCTTAGTGAGCGACTTATTCCTTTGATTCCAAACAATAAAATCATCGTAGCAGAGAGTGGAATTAACAATCATGAGATGGTCAAAGAGCTTTCAAAAGTGGGTGCAGATGCCTTTTTGGTTGGAGAACACTTTATGCGTCAAGATGATATTACCCAAGCGTTAAAAGATTTAAAGTATGGTGTATAGATAGTTGACAAATATAGTTATAACAGGTTGCTCAACAGGTATTGGACTAGAGACAGCTAAGTATCTAAAAGATCAAGGAGTAAAGGTCTATCCTACAGCAAGAGAGCAAAAAGATGTTGAGATGCTTATATCTCTTGGCTTCGAGAATGCTATAAAGCTTGATGTTCGAGAGGCGAATGAGATTGCTCAGGTTATCAAAAGAGTCATGAAACTAGATAATAAAATAGATGTATGGTTCAATAATGCAGGGTATGGACAAGCAGGTGCAATAGAAGATATTCCTACAGATATCCTACGAGAGCAGTTTGATACCAATGTTTTTGGACTTCATGAGTCTACACGACAAATTATCCCTATTATGAGAAAACAAGGCTATGGTAAAATCATTCAGCACTCCTCTGTTTTAGGCTTGGTCTCTCTCTTTGGACGTGGTGCATACAATGCGAGTAAATATGCCATAGAGGGATTAACCGATACCCTAAGATTAGAACTACAAAATACAGATATCTATGTCTCTCTTTTAAATACAGGTCCCGTGACCAGTAACTTTAGAAATACAGCCATGCGTAAATTAAAAGATAATATAGATATCGAAAATTCTGTTTTTAAAGAGCATTATCAAAAAAATCTCTCTGCTAAGAAAAGCAGTGTTCCCTTTAATGAAGAGGCAGACTCTGTGGCTAAAGTGGTCTATAAAATTATCTTGTCTTCAAAACCAAAACCTCGATATTATATTACCAAGGCTACGTATCTTTTGGGCTATCTTAAACGGCTTTTGAGTACCTCTTTATTGGATAAAATTTTGGTTCGGATTTAGAGCTTAGGAATGCAAATTAAATAAGTGCCAATTTTCATAGGTAAATAAACGAATAGATTTAGCTATAGTTTGACGCAGGACTACTCCCCGTAATTCAAGGAAAACTAGAGTTAAAGATATTTGTTTAGT
>JALTGP010000058.1 GCA_027076905.1 Campylobacteraceae bacterium
TAGTGATAACAGTTTAAAAGTTGTAAAAAAACAATTTTCATTGGTATTGGGGTAGTTCGTCGGTTTTAAAACAGTTTTAAAGAGGGATTTTATCCCTCAATAATCTCTTTTAATTCAGCCTCGTTACGAATAAAAATAGTCTCTTGAACTACGCCATTTTCTAGTTTTAACACGGTTAATTTATCCTCTTCTCTAGGAAAAAGTTCAGAAAATTTTGAATCTGTTGAAATAAGTATCTCAAAGTTGTATTTTTTTATCTTTGGAAGAATAAAAGTACTTCTTAATAGTGAAGGTACAGAGCTAACATCTGCCATGAGTTTAACATTGTATTTTGCTAAATAATCTGTATCTTGTGCATTAAAATAGTTAGAGATAAGTACTCCTGTATCTTTTCCAAAGCTACAAATAAGCAGTTTAGGCATATTCTCTAAGGTATGTTCTTTTCCAAATTGCTCATTGAGGGTGAAGGGTTCGATGGTGCTGTTTTGTTCAATCATCTTGTGTACTTTTGTTTTGTATGAGTCGCCTAAACTAGGTAACGTAAAAAGTAGCGATAAAAGTAATCCCAATATGAGTTTTGTTGTTAAGCTTTTCATAAAAAGAAGTTTATCATATTTTATTAAGTTGATACGTATATAATCGCAAAAAAGATTAAAGGGAATTATTGTGCCAAATAGCGAATTAAAAGCCGAAGCATTAGAACTTTTTAATGCAAAGGAGTATCCAAAAGCGTTGGAGCTTTATCAGTATATTGCAAGTAAAGGAGACCTTCCTGCTCTTGCAACGGTGGGGTATTTTTATCATAATGGTTTGGGTGTAGAGCAGAGTTATAGCAAAGCGATTGAGTATTATCAAAAAGCTTCTGATGCAGGAGACCACACCTCTTCATTTAACTTAGGATTGTTATATCTGCGTGGATTGGGTGTTGAAAAAAATGCTACAAAAGCACATGAATATTACCTAAAAGCAGCAACAAAAGGGATGCCCCAAGCTCAGTTTGATGTGGCACTTATGTTTGAAAATGGAGAGGGATGCAGTCAAAACTATTCCGAATCAGCCTTTTGGTACGAAGAGTCAGCTAAACGAGGAAATGCCGAAGCCTTTAACAATTTGGGTGTATTGTATAAAGAGGGTCTAGGAGTAGAGCAGAGTGATAAAAAAGCCTATATTTTATTTAAACAGTCAGCCATGAAAAACTCTCCAGAAGGACAATTTAATTTAGGTGCAATGTACGACCAAGGCTTAGGCTGTGAAGAAAATACCGAAAAAGCGTTGGAGTGGTGTCGTAAAGCTTCGTTTCAAGGGCATCAAAAGGCTAAAGATATTATGCATCGTATGCAACAAGATGGACAGATTGTTTTTTAGGGTTGTTTTAAAATAAGTGTTAAGGTTATATATGTATAATTATAATACATACCAAATAAAGGGGTTTCTATGCATAGTATAAAAATTCGTAAAAATTTTCTTTTAGACA
>JALTGP010000059.1 GCA_027076905.1 Campylobacteraceae bacterium
ATGGATAAAATCAGAAAATCTTTTGACACCTTTCTATATTAAGTTAATTGAAGGTGTTCATAGTATTGGTGTCTCTATGAGTAGATGGCAATCGGCATGGACAAAGAGTATTATTAATGGAGTCAATAGAGAACTTTTAAAAGAGTATGATAATGAAAAAGCTATTTTTGCTATGCTTCAAGAGCAAAATTTACTAGATTTAGACCACAATGGCAATGTTGGAGACAGATGTTATTCTGTATTGATAAAAGATGAGAATGGAGTGTATCAAAGTAGAGCGTATAGTGATGCTTTTCCTAATGAAGTTTCTGATCTTGTTTCTATTATTGAAGATTGTATTGAGTCCTTGAGTCTTGTCCAAGATAATTTGTTTGATCAAAAAGAGGAATGGATATCCTATTTTGTTACTATTAAGAAGGCATTTGCTACTGTAGATACAGATAAGCTTATTGCTTGTTGGGCAGATGTAGATAGGGCATGGATGAAGATAACTACACCTATCCAAGTTGGACATCCATTGGAGTATTATGAAGACCACTTTAGAAAAGCTGTAGCATTAGAATGGGATTTAAGAATTGTAAACCCATCACTTCAGAGTGGTTCTATGACACGTTCAAATATCAAAAATTTTTCAGCCAAATTAGCCCAAGATATTGAGGGTGATGTTAGGGCTACAATTGAGAAAAATGCTACACAAGTAGATGAGACACAACTCTATATTGGTCAACCAATCTTGTACTACTCTGCAGAGTTCAATGGTCTATTTTCAGCACAAGTAGTTCCCAATGATGAACAGGTATCAGCAGAGATGGGTAAAAAAATATTTGCCTATGCAGATTTTGTGATGGAGAGTAAGAGGGCTAAACCTATTATGAAATTAAGTGTGGAGACTATGGGTTTAGAATTTGTACAGAGCCAAAGAGAGCTAATCGAAAGTAATCCTAAGTTATGGCAAGAGATATATGATGTCTCAACTATTGGTCATGAGTTTGGACATATTTTGTGGATAGATGGTGATACTGAGATGAAGATGAACGGCACTGGTCAGTTTAAAAATATCGAAGAGTTCAAAGCAACAGCTGGTGGATTAATGGCATTTTTTGATAATGAGACCCAAGAACTCAAAGAGCATATGGTTAATGATTTAGTAAGCCGTGCTATTGGACTCATGGCATGGCGAGAAGTTGGGGAGGTATTACCCTATTACTGTGAGGGATTAATTCATCTTGATATTTTGTTTGGTTCAGGGGTTATAACTTATGATAATCAGATAAAAATCAATTATCATAGATATGAAGAGATGAAGAAAAGATATCAAGAGGCATATCGAATATTGGCACAGCATTATATTAATAAAGAAGAGGCAACTATTTATCTTGAAAAATATGCCAAAAAATCAAATAATATCTATCTGCCTATCGATGATAAGATTTTAGCTTTTGTGGAACATTATTATATGAGATATAAAGAGATTGGTCAGCAGGTTTATAGTGATTAGAATTTAAGTTCTAATTAAGTATAATTCTAACAAAAAAAATTACAAGGTATATAGATGAGTAAATTATTGGATATTAATATAGATAAACAACTTTTAGAGGTATTGGGTCAGTTTGATTTAAAGTTAGAACAGATAGATGAATACTATTTTGTTGATGGAAAATTCCCAGGTATTACAGCACAAGCATTTGAAATGGATCGTTTTGAGGATTCAGTAGTGGTTCAATTAGATATTCATATATTGTTACCAGAGCAGACTTTTGTAGAATCATTTGTAGGTCATTCAGGAACAGTTGAGGAGGCAATAGCCGAAGCATTTGAGCAGTTTGAGGTAAATGTACTTCATACACTTATTATGGCCTTTTGGGATGCTGGTAAAAAAGTTGAGAATGGTATTGGTACAGATATTTGGGAGATAAATGGTCATAGATGGCAAGCCGTTATCTCTAACTATGGTTATCGTGGAGAGTTTCCTTTTGATGAGGTGATTGCTGATACAGATGAGATGTTTAGAGAGACAGAAAGTGCAATAAAGTCTCTTCCTTTAGATAAAGATATTTATGCATTTAGAACAGTCTACACCAATGTTGGTGACGGTAAAACAGTAACTGAAGCGTTAATTAACAATGAAGCTTTTGTAGAGCTTGAAGATACTGTCATGAACCTATCATGGAAAACAATAGATAGTTACTACTCTGTTCGTAACCTTGTTTTACTAATGAAATTAGCTCCAGAGGCGTAGTTTTATGCCACTCTCTATGGTTTTAGATTTATAATATCATATTTTATCTATTATCTATTATGGTGATAATTAATTTAGCTATAATTCAAAATGGCATTTATAAAAATAAATAGAGCAAATTTTTTTCATAACTTAACAGAATTTTCTTTGAAAACCAGTTCAAAAGAGAGTATTGGAATTGTTTTAAAAGACAATGCTTATGGTCATGGCTTGGAGCTTATGGCACAACTCTCAAAAGAGTTTGGACTCGTCCAAGCAGTGGTACGTACAACGAAAGAAGCCCGTATTGTTGAACCCTATTTTCAACAGATACTTATATTGGGTGATAGGGCTATAGCAGAGGAAAATTTTTCTTATGCTCTAAATAGTTTAGAAGATATAAAACAAGCAGATGAAGCATCTTTGGTTGAATTAAAAATAGATACAGGAATGCACCGAAATGGTATCTCTATAGATGAGTTAGAAAAGGCATTATTGCTTATTAAAGAGAAAAATCTCTTGTTGGTTGGTATCATGACTCATAACCGTTCAGCAGATGTATTGAGTAGCGAACTTTTTTGGCAACAAAAGCAGTTTGAAAAGGTTCAAAAACAAGTAGCTATGAGTATGTCAGATAATACTTCTTCTCAACATATTCGTTTTCATTCTTTTAATTCAGCTTCTTCTTTACGCCTATCATGTGAAAATCAAGAATTTATTCGTCTAGGTATTGGAGCATATGGGTATAGTGAATTACCAAATATATATGAGGTGTTGGATTTAAAACCAGTACTTTCCCTTTGGGCAAAAAAAATCTCTACTAGAAATCTAAAAAAAGGTGAAAGAGTAGGGTATGGGGGTGCTTATATTGCCCCAAGAGATATGATTGTTTCAACTTATAACTTGGGCTATGGTGATGGTTGGATGAGATCAAATCATGTTAATACATTTATAACAGCAGAGGGTTTACCTATATTGGGTCGCGTCTCTATGGATTATATTATTTTAGAGAGTACGCAAGATGAAATATGTATTTTTGATAATGCCTTAGAAGCAGGTCAACAACTAGGAACTATATCTTATGAAGTAATGACTCTCCTTAGTGGAGATATTATGCGATATTAAAAAAGTAAGAACTTTTAATTATGAAAATAATTTGTGTTTATACTCTTTTTAGAGAGAATATAAGCGTAAATGGAAAATATATTAAAGATTTTGTTTCTTTGTAAGTATTATTTAACATATTTTTTGTTAATATTCGCGACCTAAATCTAGGTTTAGGTGATTACCATGATTGGTACTGCGTGAAGAATTTTTATATAATTCGCACTGATTATATAAGAGTTGGTTGGATAATAGGGCAAAAAGCTCCTATCTTCTATCTAACCACGACGCAAAGATAGGTGCAAAAAACACACTTTAGGAGTAACCCATGAAGGTTAGACCATCAGTAAAAAAAATGTGTGATGATTGTAAGATAATCAAGCGAAAAGGTATCGTTAGAATCATCTGCAAAAATCCAAAACATAAACAAAGACAAGGATAAGCATGGCACGTATATCAGGTGTTGATTTACCTAAGAAAAAAAGAGTTGAGTACGGACTAACTTATATCTACGGTATAGGTCTTCATAGTTCAAGATTAATTCTAGACGCTACAGGTATTGACTATAATACAAGAATTTTTGAGTTGACAGGCGCACAAGCGGCTGCTATTCGTAATGAAATTACAGAAAATTTCATGGTGGAAGGTGATCTTAGAAAAAAAGTTACTATGGATATCAAAGGTCTAATGGACTTAGGTTCATATAGAGGACTTAGACACAGACGTGGTCTTCCATGTAGAGGTCAAAAAACTAAGACAAATGCTAGAACTCGTAAGGGTAAAAGAAAAACTGTTGGCGCAGCATAAGCGAGGATTGATTAATGGCTAAGAAAAAAGCAAAAAAGAATATTGCTAGAGGTGTGGTTTATATTACTGCAACCTTTAACAATACAGTAATTACAATTACTGATGAGATGGGAAATGTTCTTGCTTGGAGTTCTGCTGGTTCTTTAGGATTTAAAGGAAGTAAGAAATCAACTCCATTTGCAGCTACAGAAGCAGTAGCTGATGCAATGGCAAAAGCTATGGAACATGGTGTCAAAGAGGTTGGAATTAAAGTTCAAGGTCCAGGTTCAGGTAGAGATACTGCTGTGAAAGCGATTGGTGCAACAGAGGGAATTAGAGTAGCATGGTTAAAAGATATTACTCCACTTCCACACAACGGTTGTAGACCACCTAAACAGAGAAGAGTTTAATCACTAACGTGATTACTTATAATTAAATAGAATAATTTAAAGGTAAACAGATGGCAAGATATAGAGGTCCAGTTGAAAAACTAGAGCGAAGACTTGGTGTTGATCTCGGTTTAAAAGGTGAGAGAAGACTAGCAGGTAAATCAGCTTTAGAAAAGAGACCATACCCACCAGGGCAACATGGTCAA
>JALTGP010000060.1 GCA_027076905.1 Campylobacteraceae bacterium
GTATTGGTATCTTAGGAAATCTCGCTGCTTGTAAAGCAGGGATTATTTCGGGTACAGTTAAAGATGATAATGGAGTTAACCTTGCTGATGTGAATATGACACTTAAGGATAGTGGAGGAAATGTGGTTACCACAACCACTACAGCAGCAGATGGAAGTTATGCCTTTACAAATGTTGTACCAGGTGACTACACCGTAGAGGAGACCAACTCAGCAGGTTATGTTTCCGTAAGTGATGGAGACAGTACTGATGGTGACGATGATACTGCCAATGCCGATACCAATGATGACTCTATTCCGGTTTCTGTGATTTCAGGTGAAGTAGATGATGGAAATGATTTTGTAGATCATCATTCAATGCCACCAGTAGCAGTAGATGACAATAAAATAGGAACGACTGGAAACCCAGTGACACTTAAACCAGTGAATGATAATGGAAATGGAGCAGATTCTGATCCAGAAAACGATATCAATGCAAGTAGCTTAATCCTTACTTCTTCAACAGTGCCAGGAACAGTGATTGCAGCAGATGGTAAATCAGCCACTGTACCAGGTGAAGGTAACTGGACAGTGGCTGCAAATGGTGATGTAACATTCACACCAGAAGCTACATTTACAGGAGACCCTACACCAGTAGGTTATACAGTAGATGACAACACAGGACTTACTTCAAACGAAGCGTTTATTGGGATTGATTACCCACAAGGTGATGTCACAGGACATGTCTATCAAGATACCAACGGAAACGGTGTAGAAGATGCAGGTGATGAGCCAGTATCAGGTGCAACTGTAACCATTACAGACAGTACAGGTACTGAACATAATGTCACTACCGATGCAAACGGTGACTATAACGCCACCGATATCCCAGCAGGTGCTGCGACTGTCACAGTAGATGAGACAGCCAATATGCCAGCAGGTATTACACTGGCAGATGCGATAGAGACTGAGGGGTCAAACCCATCAGCAGTCACAGTAGTAGCAGATACAAGTACAGATGCCGGTAAAGATGGATACGATCCGGATAAAGACTTCGTTGCCAATGATGACAATGCTACAGGAACAACGGGTAACCCAGTAACTGTAGATGTGTTAGACAATGATGACAATGATTCAGACCCTACAACCGTAGAGATTAATGCTTCAACCGTACCAGGAACAGTGATTGCCCCAGATGGTAAATCAGCCACTGTACCAGGTGAAGGTAACTGGACAGTCAACCCTGACGGTACGATCACCTTCACACCAGAAGATGGATTTACAGGAGACCCTACACCGATTACCTATAGTGTAGAAGATACATCAGGTAACAAAGATACAGCCACTGTAACGATTGATTACCCACAAGGTGATGTCACAGGACATGTCTATCAAGATACCAACGGAAACGGTGTAGAAGATGCAGGTGATGAGCCAGTATCAGGTGCAACTGTAACCATTACAGACAGTACAGGTACT
>JALTGP010000061.1 GCA_027076905.1 Campylobacteraceae bacterium
TTGCAACTTCTGATGAGAATATAAATATAGATTATGATAGAAATATATTTAATGATTTTGTTAAATTTTTAAAAAAATTGGATAAAAGAGATAAAAATGAAGAGGGTAAAACTCAAAAACTAGGTAAGAGATATAAAAGAGTATATGAAAAATGGCAAAATAGAATATCTAATATGGTTATTGAAGCAACGGTAGAGTTAATTAAACAAGCCAAAGAAAAGGGATATAATCATTTAGTTTTAGAAGATTTGGAATTAATGAGCAAACTACGAAGTAATAACAAAGAATTTGACATAAATAATGGCAGATTAATTAGACTTTTGAATCTCTCATCAATCAAAAATAGAATTATAAATATTGCTCATAAACATCGGGTTAACATATCATTTGTCCATCCTGAATATACAAGCCAAACTTGCAATAGTTGTGGGTACATTAGTAGAAAAAATAGAAAAATACAAGAGAATTTTAAATGTATAAAGTGTAATCACTCAAATAATGCAGATATTAATTCGGCTTGTAATATTAGAGATAGACTGCTCTTAGATGTTCTAAGAGATAAATTTTTAAATATTAATAGTTTCTCAGAATATAAAACTAAAGATTTAAGAAAAGAATCTATAAAATTTATTCTTGAAGACTATTACAGGGTTGCCTAATTATAACTTTTTTTATAATTATAGCTAGTGTATTGTTTATTTTGTGCTAGTTTTGGTGACTCTCGTAGCCTCACTCTCCCAAATCATAGATTATGGAAGAGGATTGCGAGAAAGATTTTGTTCAAATCCCATAGGGACAAAGTTCAAATGTACAAAAGGCTATATACTTAAACTTGACAACTCCACCCCCTAAAGAAGGTGGTTTTTCGCTATAATTTGATAAAGTGGAAAAATATAAAATGCCATGAAATAGTGCTTTTCTGAAACTTAAATATAGCTTCAAAGAGTCGATGTCGATGAAATAAGCTACAATCAGTAGGGTATTTTCCCCCGAAAACACTAGACATCTTGCAAAACTAGAAACCGATGGCTTTAGCCTTGTTTTGTTCTGGACTAAAGTCTCCGATTCCAAAGAGTTTTGCAAGAAGTCTACTGTTACAAATTAAAAATAAGATATTTTATTTAGAATTTTTAATCTGCTGATTGACTCTCGAAATTACGCTATAATTAGAGAAAAAAGAGCAAAAAATGAACAACAGTAACAACCCTCTTCATGGTATAAAATTAACAGAGATACTAGATAAACTTGTGGAGCATTATGGATGGGAGGAGTTGGGTAAGAAGATTAGAATTAACTGCTTTAACAACAACCCACACAAAAAAGCCTCTCTCAAATTTTTGAGAAATGTAGACCATGAGTGGGCGAGAATCAAAGTAGAAAATCTCTATATAGACACTTTTTGTAGCGAATAATTTTATCTATTTTCATCTATATTGAAAAAAAGGAAAAGAAACCAGACAAGCACCCCTAAAGAAGGTAGATTTGTTCTTTTACAATTCCTTAGGATATTGAGGAAGCTTTTATAGTCCGATATGACCTGCCTAGACTAAGTTTTTTGTGAAGACTGCGACTACTTGCTTTTCGTAAGTATGCTGTACCTCACATAAAAATCACAAATATTAAAGTGCAGAGTGATGCCATACACTTTTGTAAAATTCCTATCTTTTACTTTATTTAGTTATAATTATTATTAGACAATAACAAGGAGTGTTTAATGTACTATCTATATATCTCTATTTTAATCCTCTTCATAAACCCTTTATCTGCAGATAACTTCTCTATACTTAATCCACCTCTGACAGAAGAGATGAAGATAAACCAAGCAGATGCAAGGGAGTGTAATTACCCTTCCAAAGTGAAAAACAAATTCACTAAAAACTTTCAGTATGGCTGTTTTTGTGGGAAAAACTATCCTAAAATTAGACATAAATCCAATAAAAATTATAAAAAATTAAATAAAAAAGAGAGAATAGAACTTATAACACAATATTACAAAATCAAACCCTATGATAGTATTGATGAGAGTTGTATGAAGCATGATATCTGTTTTATATACAGAGGAAAAGAGGAACAGGCGTGTAATGATGCAATCTACCACAGTTTAAAGGAACTCAAAAAGATATTTAGAGCAAAGGAGGAGAAATCCAATCCAATCGCTAAACAATGTAGGGTTTTAAGTTCCGATATGGCATCTTTTTTTAGAAGTATATTTGGTACAGGAGAGGATATATCTCTATTACGATATGGAATGTTTGCAATGACCACACCTCTTACTATGGGTGGAAAGATGATTCAAAAGTCATCCCTACTTTTAGATGATAGGGATAACTATCCTGAAGAGGGTGAGAAGTGTTTTGTCTCTAAAAAAACTCCATAAGGCTACTTAACGTAGCTTCTCACATCTCTATCTATCTCAATAATCTCTTTGATATTCATGGCTTTGATATTATCAAATTTGGCATAGGCATCCAAAACCATCTTTCCCATCTCAAAAAAATGACACTCATCTTTTTCAAACTTTTTAATCGCCTCTTCATTAACTGCGTTGACCACTACTCCAAGATGAGGATTCTCCAAAAGGTGCTGTTTTATCTCCCAAATAGGATAACGCTCTGAGGTAATGGGCAGAAACTCCAACGCACCAATCTCCAATAGATTAACAGGAGATAAAATCTCCTCTTCTACCTCTCCTCTAAGAGCAAAAGCGATGGGAAGTTTCATGTCCACCCCTGCAAAGTGTGCTGTAGTTGAACCATCTTTAAACTCAGCAAGAGCATGGATAATGGATTTTTTCTCTATAACTGCGTCTATATTGCTCGTATCAAACAGCCATTTGGCTTCGAGCAGTTCAAAGAGTTTGTTGGTCATAGTAGCACTATCAATGGTAATTTTATTTCCCATCGACCAGTTGGGATGTTTTAGGGCTTGACTAAAGGTGGCTCTTTGCATATCTTCAATCTGCCAGTCCCTAAAAGCCCCACCCGAAGCAGTCACATAGAGTTTACTAAACGGTCTCTCACCCATCAAGTACCACAATCCAAAGTGTTCGCTATCAATAGGAACTATTTTACTCATATCAATAAACTCACCTGCGACTACCAACGACTCTTTGTTAGCAAGGGCTACTTTTCGTCCAAGTGCTATCGCTTTTAGGGTTGGGGCTAATCCTGTATACCCTACCAAGGCATTGACCACCATGGGACTGGTAGTGAGTTCCAAAAGCTCCAAAATCCCTGCATCTCCACAAAAGACGTGAGTATGATTAACCCTGTGCCTATCTGATTCATTGGCGATGGCTACATATTTGGGGTTATGCTCTTTTATCTGTTGGTTGAGTAACTTAATATTACGTCCTACCACCAGTGCTTCAATCTCAATCGCATAACGTTTGGCGATAAGTAGCGTGTTGACCCCAATTGAGCCTGTTGAGCCTAGAAGTACAATAGAATTCATCTGCTACAACGCTCTTAAAATAATAAGCATAATAACCGCACCAAAGAGATAGCCATCAACTCTATCAAGTACCCCACCGTGACCAGGTAGGATATCTCCACTGTCTTTAACCCCTGCTTCACGTTTGAGATAACTCTCAAATAGGTCTCCAAAAATAGAACTAATCGCCGTAAGCAAAGAGATAACCAACGAAGCCATAAAGGTATCAAGATTCATAAAGAAGGCAAAGAGTGTTCCCATCACCGTAGCTACTGCCACACCACCAATAACCCCCTCTAGTGTTTTATTGGGAGAGGTAGGAGAGAACTGCGTTTTTCCAATACTTTTTCCCACAAAAAAAGCCCCCACATCGGTAAAAGCAACCACTATAAGCAACCAAATAAGCCAGTTAATCCCATAACTGGTATAGAGCATAAACATAAAGAGAAACCCAATAGCAGGATATAGAAAAGGAAGAATCAACTTCTTTTTTTCATGCTCTTGAGTGTAGGCGAGTTTTGCACCAAAAAAGAGTGCCATCAAGAAAAAGAGGTCATCTGGGTTGGGAGTAAAATAGGCAAGACACCATATAATTCCTGCATAAACATAGGGTGATTTTTGCTTTACATTAAAAAGCTTAACGGCTTCATTAAACCCTATCATATAAAACAGACCCAAATAGAGCCACATCAGAAATCTATTATCAATAAATCCCACGGTTAGGGTTACAGCCAGGAGTGCAACCCCTGTTATCCATCTCTCTTTATTATCAGTAATAAATTTCATTGGAAATCCTTCTTTTTTAGTAAGGATTATAACAAAACTTCTATTACTCCCTTATTTCTATCCCCTCTTTTCTAACCCTAACTGTCTTATACTTATCATACTCCACATTTGAGCCCTCTTGGATTTTTACAAATCGGCGTTTGCAGTAGTCTATCTCGTAATCTCCTGCTTGGGTTAGCGAAAAATCCACACAAAGTTTCGCTGCTTTTTCAATAACACTATCAGGTAAATTCTGTTTATCTGTCTTAATAATAAGATGCGAAGAGGGGATATCTCGAATGTGCATCCAGATATCATTTGATTTTGCTAATTTTAGAAGAGCTTGATTCTCTTTGCTATTTCTTCCAATAAGCACTTTATGGTCATCTATCCAAAAGAGTTCACACTCCTTTATCTTCTCTTTTTTTCGTTGGGATTTAGCACGTTTAGGGACAAGTAACTCTAACTCTTGGCTATCTTTTGCCTGTTCTATCGCATGGTACATATTGCCATAAAATATCGCCTTACTACTGAGGTTCTCCTGCTCTATGTGGATATTTTTTGCTTTACTTCGTGTTCGCTTGGCTTGATTAAAAAAATACTCACTTATACGGTTTGGCACAACCCCTTTGGGAAGCTTTATGATTATATCATTTCCCTCAAAATCATAAGTTTTTAGCTTAGTATCATAGGCTTTTATCTGATATAGGTTTGCCAAGACAATATTGGCAATATTTTGATATTTTTTCTCATCTCTGGCGAGGCTATCTGGGTTGGGAAGAGCATCCAGTAGCCTTTGAAGCTTTTCACGCTTTTTCGTAGCAGTAAGAAGCTTCTGCTTTTTTAATCCTTGGATACGTTTGGCTTCAAAATCAAGATATTTTTTTCTCAGATAAAACTCAATATCCTCTATCTCCTCATAACTCTCTTTTCGCTCAAAAGGAGGAATTGCTTTTAACTCCATCCCTGGGCGAATCACACGAAAAGAGCTATCGGCATCAATATGACGCAACGCCTCAATTATCACCTCATTCTCATCAAGTAGTATAGCATTGGTGTGTCGTCCAGTAAACTCAAACTGTAATACCACACGTTTCTCCTTGTAGCTACTCTTAGGAGCCAAGGTCAGACGTATAATTCGGTCATGGGGTGGAACCTCTATTCCTACAATTTTGGAAGCAGATACCAAAGAGTGCAGAAGCGTATCAAACGGGGCATTGTACCCTTGGAGTGGTCTGCACGACTCCTTTTTATAGATAAAGCTCTCTCCTCGTGTCATATGAAAAAAGTAGCTATGACTTCTATCAAAAGTAAGCTCAATGGTGTTGTTCTCTACCCGTCTAGCACGGCTAATATAGGTGAAGTCTCGAAGATGGTGACATATAACGTCTAGTTCATAATGTTTCATGAGCGTAGTTTAGCCAACTCCACATTAAAATTTTGGCTATAATATAAAAATATAGAGCAAGGAGTTAATTCTCCCTACTGTCCACGGTAATCACGGTATGCACATTTCCTCTTGGATTGTAGTCAGCGATGACCTTTATCCATTTTGGCTTCATATTCTTCTGCAACGCATCAAAAATCTCATTGGCACTGTTCTCATGAGAGATATGTCGGTTTATAAAACTATTAATATAAAGCTTTAGAGCCTTTAATTCAATCACATATTTATCAGGGCAGTAGCTTAGTTTAATGGTGGCAAAGTCAGGATAACCCGATCTTGGACATTTACACATAAACTCTGGTAGCTCTATATCTATGGTATAGTTTTTAGGATGATTATTATCCCAGTAGTTCTCTTTTGCATTGATATCAAAATCTAATATCTCTTGTTCACCATACTTCATCTACACATCCAAATGCTTAACATCTTTAGCATGAGTTTCGATATAGTTTCTTCGTGGCTCAACCTCATCACCCATAAATAGCACAAACGTATCACTTGCCAACCCATCATCATCAATCACAACTTTTAAAAGCCGTCTATCATCAGGATTCATAGTAGTCTCCCACAGTTGTTCAGGGTTCATCTCCCCTAGACCTTTGTATCGTTGGATATACGCCCCTTTTTTAGCAGATGCTTCCACCGAAGATAGAAGTTTAAGTATATCTTTCTCTTTAAACTCATCAGTAATTCTATCTTCTATCTTTTGGTTAAGATAAATTGCCTCATTGTAGTGAGCAGAGGTAAATAGGTTATCATCTACAATTAGCTCTTCAAGACCATCATTAGTCTGAACAAAAAACTGAATAATCTCTTCATTAATAGTTTTATTTAAGATGTTGTAGCCTAATTTAGCAATATACTCTTCTAAGTTTTTAGCCAAAGTACTATTATCCGTAGAGATAACATCAGGATTCTCTATCATATATCTAACAACCTCAGGTAGAGCAAAACGCTTCTCTATCTCGGCTAATGAACTTTTATAATACGCCACAAGCTTAAAGAGTTCCGTCAAATCCTGTTTACCCATTGTTTCAGATTCTAATACTCCAATACCATGCTCTATCAAGAAGTCATTAAGGGACTTGTCATCTTTCAGATAGGTCTCATTTTTACCTTTTTTATAACGATAAAGAGGTGGTTGTGCGAGGTAAAGGTAACCATTTTCAATAACTGGTTTTAAGAAACGGTAAAAGAAGGTCATAAGAAGGGTTTGTATATGTGAGCCATCAACATCGGCATCAGTCATGATAATTACTTTATGATAACGCAATTTTTCTTCATTGAACTCTTCGCCAATTCCACAACCAAGAGCAGTAATCATATTTTTAATCTCATCAGATTTTAATATTTTTTCTAAACGTGCTTTTTCAACGTTTAAAATCTTACCTTTTAGGGGTAAAATAGCTTGAAATACTCGGTCACGTCCTTGTTTTGCTGAACCACCTGCAGAATCCCCTTCCACCAAATAAATCTCCGAGAGTTCAGGGTCTTTACTCTGACAATCTGCCAATTTCCCAGGAAGTGTACCAATGCTCATGGAGTCTTTACGTTTAACCAAATCTTTTGCACGTTTAGCCGCGTCACGACCACGAGCAGCGAGAAGGATTTGACCCATAATAACTTTTGCCTCTATAGGGTTCTCTTCTAAATATTTATTAAAACTTTCAGAGAAAAACTTTTGAACCAATGGACGAACATAAGAAGAACCAAGTTTACCTTTGGTTTGCCCCTCAAATTGAGGTTCAGGAACGCGTACAGAGATAATAGCAATCAAGCCCTCTTTACAGTCTTCTCCTGTAATTTTTGTTCCTTTCTCTTTTGCATTGGCATTTTTAGAGATGTAACTTGACATAGAACGTGTAAGTCCTGCTCTAAATCCTGCTTCGTGTGTTCCTCCATCGGCTGTTTTGATGTTGTTGACAAAGGAGAGTGATTTTTCAGAATCAGCATCACAATACATTAACGCAATGTCAATCTCAATATCATCTGCTTTTCCTTGGAAAAACTGAGCATTGGAGAGTGGCTCTTTTGTGTTCATATCTTCAACAAACTGTTTAATCCCTCCTTCAAAATGAAAAAGCTCTTTTGTACCATCACGCTCATCTCTAAAGTCAATGGTAATTTTTGGGTTCAAATAGGCAAGTTCTTTGAACCGTTTCATCAAAATCTCTTTTTGGAACGTAGTAGTTTCAGTAAAGATGCTCTCATCTGCCCAAAACTCTATTTTCGTTCCTTTTTTACGGCTTGTTCCTGTTGTGGCTAGTGCCTCTTGAGGAATTCCTGCCTTAAAATCTTGTTCATAAATCTGATCATCTTTAAATACAGTTAAATGGAGGTCTTTTGAGAGTGCATTAACAACTGAAACTCCAACCCCATGAAGTCCACCAGAGACTTTGTATGTGTCTTTATCAAACTTACCACCTGCATGAAGTACGGTAAGTACCACAGTTGCTGCTGAAATTTTTTCGGTTGGGTGCATTCCCACAGGAATACCACGACCATTATCTTCGATAATAGCTGAACCATTTTTAGTTAAGGTGACTTTAATGGTGTCACAAAATCCTGCCATTGCTTCATCTATAGAATTATCAACAACTTCATAAACAAGGTGGTGAAGACCGCGAGTTGAGGTATCCCCGATATACATTCCAGGTCTTTTTCTAACTGCCTCTAGCCCTTTGAGGACTTTAATATTACTAGCACCATATTCTGACATTGATATCTCCCAAATAATTTATTATTTAACTGTATATTTTAGCGTAATTTTGGTTAAAAAGTGTTAATGTATTTTTTATTTTGTCCATCCATTGATTAGAGATTTTGAAAAACTAGGAACTAATTGCTTTAGCGTTGATGGAAGCGATAATTTTAGTAATATCTAGTTTTTTCTGCATCGTATCCACAAAATTATCAATTGTTTTACGTTTATACTGCTCAAATATATCATCATCAAAAAGCCCATGAACAAATGACCCTTTTATATTGCCATTTTGATGATATATAGGGTATTTTTTGGAGATACCATGATGGATTTCAAAGCCATTTATCATATGTTCATTAAAGAGTTTATATCTTCCTCGTTTGACTATTTTCTCTTTTTTAAAGATAATATCATCATTTATAAATCCCAATCCTTTTATGGTGGTGGGTTGCTCTACCTCTATCGCCTCTTGGTCAATGATATTCTCAAACATCATCTGATATCCTCCACAGATTCCGAGTATCTCTATGTCTAGGGTTTTAAGTTGCTTAAATATTCCTGACTCTTTTAACCACTCCAAGTCTTTGATAACCAGTTTTGACCCTGGCAGAATAATCTGGTCAAATCCTGATAGATTGATATTATTTTTGATAAACTCCAAGCTGATATAGGGATTGGCAATGAGGGCTTCAAAATCATTATAGTTGCTCATGGTAGGGTAGGCAATGACTCCCACTCGTTTGGCATGTGGGTGGCTCTCTTGTTGATAGTTCATCAATGATTGAGAATCTTCAAAGCCCAAATTAAATACCAAGTAGGGCAAGACCCCCAAGACAGGAATCCCGAACTCCTCCTCTATAATACGAATCCCTTCATCAAAAAGGCTCAAATCCCCTCTAAACTTATTGATAATAACCCCGATAACGTTTTCTCTCAGCTGTTTGGGTAGAAGATTGTAGACCCCCCAAATAGAGGCGAAAACACCACCCTTTTCAATATCTGCGACCAAAATTATTTTGGTATTAAACTCCGTGGCGATGTAGATGTTGGAGAGGTCTTTATCCATAAGGTTTAGCTCTACAGGGCTTCCTGCTCCCTCGCATATCACACAGTCATATTGTGCATCAAGATACTCAAATGCTTTTTTAACCTCAGGTTTTAGTGTGTCTATATCACGATAATACTCTCGCACATCTTTGGTAGCAACGGTTTTTCCATTAACAATTAGACTAGCAGAGCTTCTCTGTCCTGATTTAAGCAAGATGGGATTGATGTGATAGGAGGTGGGGACGTTTAAGACCTCCGCTTGAAAGTATTGAGCCACGGATATCTCTGAGTTGTCATCACATACTTTTGCGTTGTTAGAGACATTTTGAGCTTTGAATGGGGTGACACTATAGCCCAAATTCTGAATGATTTTAGCGATTACAAAAGTGATGGTAGATTTTCCTGCATCACTAGATGTTCCGAGTATGGAGATATTGTACAAACTTGTTCCCTTTTCTTAATATTAAGAGTATATAATTTGATTTTATATACTTTTAGATAAAATTAACCCAAAATGTGTCACAAAAATGACTAAAATAGGGAAATAAAGAAGGATTTTGAGTGGACGTTAGGGATTATGAGATAAAAGCACTGAAAAAGCAGATATTTATCAGTAATTTAAAGGCATGGATTATTGGATTGATACTGTTGGCAGAGGTGATATTTATCATATCATTTTTTTCGAAAAGTGGAGTTATTGGAGAGGTTAGTACTTCATTGCATAAGGTAGCCGTGGTGCGTTATAACCAAGAGGTGACAGAGGAGTTTACCACGCGTGTTATGGAGCGACTTGATGAGGTTAGAGAGGATGCTACCTATAAATCAGTACTCTTTATTATGGGGTCACCTGGTGGTTCACCAACGGCAAGTGAAGAGCTTTCAGAGTATCTAAAAGAGTATCAAAAAGATATCAATGTAACTATGTATGTGGATTCAATTGCAGCGAGTGGTGGGTATTATATCGCTTCAGCAGTACGACCACTGATTGCCAATAAAAATGCTATTGTTGGTTCTATTGGGGTGATAATGCCTCATTATAATTTTGGGGAGTTGGCTAAAAAGATAGGCGTAGAGGAGGACTATTTGGCTGCGGGTAAGTTTAAAAAGCCTATCTCCATGTTGGCAAAAATTGACAATTATAACAAAAATTATATGATTAACCATCTGTTAAAGCCAACCTATGATAACTTTATCAACTCCGTAGCCAAAAATCGCAATGTGAAAACATCAGTCATTAGAAAGTTTGCAGAGGGTAAAATCTTTATTGCCAACGTTCCCGAGGTTCAAGGTATTTTGGTGGATAAAATCTCATCACTCTATAAAGTAAAAGCGATGATACGCACACATTTAGAGAGTGACAATGTGGATTTTATTGATATAGATTTACAAGAGGATAGAGGACTATTCCCTCAGGTCAAAGTAGATTTGGGATTGGAAACCTTGGTAGAGAAGATGGGAGCTAAGATTACACTTTGATTGGTTGTAAAAAAATAGATGAAATTTTATGACAAAAAAGTAATATATTATAAAAAAGGGACAAGAGATGCAAGAGAGTAAATACCTATCTTCAGGGGAGAAGTTAGGAGGACACTACGAGATAGTGAAAGTACTAGGAGAGGATGATTTTGAAATCATATACCTAGTGAAGGATAGACATTTAAAAGATAAGTTTTTTGTACTAAAAGAGCTTTTTCTGGAGGGTATCTCTTTTCGAGATGCAAATGGAACACTTCATGCTCCTGCCAAATCAAAATATGTGTTTAATGAGACCAAAAAAGAGGTTATCTTGGAGACCGATAGACTCCAAGAGTCTGATGATAAGCAAGATGTAGAGACCTATGGCTATTTTGAAGAGCATAACACGATTTATATCATTATGGAGTTTTCAAATGATACTAACCTAGAGTATTATCTCAATGTTGAAGCACAAGAAAATCGGCTTGAAGAGAAGGGTAACCCCGAGATGACTTTGCCTTCGTTAGAACAAGAGGAATCCATCATACACGAGCCAATAGCCAAAATCAAAAAAGAGAAAAAATCACCACGGTTTTTAATTGGACTTATTATTTTAGTAGCAATATTTTCAGGATTGGCATATTATGCATTCAAGATAATAGAAGAGGACAAAGAGAAATCTAAAAAAAGACCATCTAATACAACCGTAGAGGTGCTTCCTGTTACCCCTAGACCAATGAGTCATCCCACCTTGACCACCCGAGATAATCGTAGTAAAAAATCGGCAGAAGAGATGGTGAAAAATGAGATGGCAAAAAGTAAGGATAAGCCCTATGTTGCAGAGGATAGTTTCAAATATACTCCACCTCCTTCAAAAGCTTATATTGAAAAAAATCATACCCAAAAGAGCAGTATCAATATAGAGGGTGTTCCCAAAGGGGAATTGGATGTAGATGTGGAGGAGAACATAAAACCCAATTTACATCCAGTCTTTCCCAAAAACCCTCCAGTTATAAATCCCGTAACAATAGAGGAGAATGAGTTCCATCAAAAATCTTTAAATCAATTTTTGGGTCGATTTAGTAATGCACTCTCTAGTGGCTCTGTCAATCAAATCCTCTCTTTTTATGACAGGGATGTTCAGAAATATTTCACTTTTACAAGAGTAAAACATGAAGATATTAGAATTGATATAGAAGCCTATAATAAAAAATGGGAGTATCGAGATATCAGAATTGGAAGTTTTAAGGTTTTAAGAACTTATACTGAGCATGGAGTAGAGTATTGTGATTTGGAAGCCCGTCTAAAATGGAGTGTCTCCACAAGCAACTTCAAATCCGATTTGGGGGTAAGTATCGAGTGGATAACCCTCAAAAAAACACCTGATGGATTTAAAATAAAATCCATCTATGTGTTAAAATAAACTTTAGGAATCGAAAACTTTAGTCCCAAATATGAGTAGACTAAAGCCATCGGTTCCTAATTTTATAGGAACTTTCAAAATTAGTTAAAACTCTTTTCCAAAAATGGAATAACCTGTTTTTTACGACTCATTACTTTGGGTAGCCATATTTGAGAATCAGTAAGTGTTATATCAAACGCACTCTCTATCTTTTGATTCTCATCAGAGACCACAAGCAGTTGAGAACCCTCTTGCATAATATCTGTTAAAAGAAGTAAAACAGTATGTCGGTTCTCCTCCTCTTTTATCTCTCTCATCGCCTTAAAAAGCTCCTCTTTCATCTTATCAAATACCGATAAATCAACCACTTCAAGTTGCCCCACACCAATTTTTTCTTGACCCATATTAAAATCTTTGAAATCTCGAAGTACCAAGGCTCGTTTTGTATCATTTAGCACATCTGATTTGACAATAAACATCTCCATTCCCAACGCTTTATAGTCTTCAATTTCAGCTATTTGAGCCAATTCTTTACACGCTTTGGTATCCTCTTTGGTACAAGTAGGTGATTTAAAGATAACGGTGTCACTCAAAATTGCACACATCATCATTCCTGCCAACTCTTTTGGAATATCCACATCATAGTAGTCAAACATCTGTTTTACAATCGTATTGGAACAGCCAACAGGACGTACCCACATCTCCAAAGGAGTTGCTGTTTTGAGGTCTCCGAGTTTATGATGGTCTACAATTCCCAAAATGGTCGCTTCTCCAATATCACTTGGACTTTGAGAACTCTCCATAAAGTCAATAAGATAAACATTCTCTCCTGTATAATAGATTTTCAATTTAGGTTGCTCAAATCCAAATCTATCCAAAATAAATGCTGTCTCAGGATTAATCTCACCTTGTCGTGTGGGTATAGTATCCTCTCCTATTCTGTTTTTAAGATATGAAAGAGATATAGCCCCAACAATAGAGTCAGAGTCAGGGGTAGTATGACCAAAAATATAGGTTGCCATAGATAATGCCTTTATAATTTTTTTGGAATTATAGCAGATAACTATTAGGTATGCTCTTTTTTAGAGATATCTTCATTGACACACTCCCCATAGATAAAGCAAGGGGTTTTACGCTAATTTTTGGTAATTCTAATTCTACCCGAAACCTGTAGGTTCGATTTTATAGAACAAAAAATTAGAACCCGTAAAACCAATCTGCTTAGAAGCATTAACCAACCCCTTTAAACTCTCTAGCCCTTGTCTTCTCATTTTCCATCTCATAGGCAACTTGTATCGCTTGTATTACTCTGCCTTTTTC
>JALTGP010000062.1 GCA_027076905.1 Campylobacteraceae bacterium
TTTATCGTACATGACCTCTTTAGTTTTAATATCGGTTATTTTTCCATGGTGCAGATAGGCTGATGAGTCTCTAAACTTATGCACTTCAAAGTTCAGCAAACCTATAAAGTAAATTGGTGTTAACGAGAAATCCCAACTACCTCTAATGGCTTGTTCTTGGATAGGAAAACTGGTATAGTACAAGGCTCTACTTTGAAAATGCTCTTGATAGATTTTTTGCAGTTCTACTATAAAACTAGAACCCTTTTCATCTTCACAATACAAATCAAAAATAGCTTTTCTATCGGTTGGGCTATCAGGGAGGAGTTCTCCATTTTTAAAGGTTATCGTTTTTATCTTATCTTGACCCTCTAGCCCCAATATATCATTAATAAGGCTCTTTAATAACGAGGTATCTTCTCTATCTCCAAATATCTTTTTAAAGCCAAAGTCGGTAAATGGATTGATATATTTTTCATGAATGCACATGGCTCTATCCTTCTATTTTTTCTTTTGAGTATAGCGTAGTTGTTGTTAGGTTTTGTTAATAACTTTTAGGGGATGTGAACTACCTCTAGCTTTCTTGTTCCCACGTTGCACGTGGGAATGGTACGCCCTCGAAGGCGTTCAACCAGTAAGGTGCAAGTCCTTACCAAGGTAAACCATAAACCTTGTAGCTGAAAATAACTGCGTTGCTGTGAAGCAGGGTGGGGAGTAATTGGAGGCGAATTATCAGTCCGTAGGATGACGAACCCGTTTCGGTGTTATACAATGACGAGCTTACCGTTCCATGGCGAAGTCTGGAAAACACTAATAACGCTATTATGGTGGATAAAGCGATTATTAGATTGTATAGTATGTTTGGGGATGGAATGATAAGAAGATTGAACGAGAAAAGAGGGGAGACCTGTAGAGTGAAGTGACAATCTACAGGAGTCAGAGTCCTCATAGTAGTGCAGTAAGAGTTAGGCTTAAACATAGAATAGCTAGAACAAACTAGATGAATAAAGCATAGGTTTGTATCAACCGATTGAAATAAGTTTAAGTGTGATACCTCTCTCTTACGAAACACCCAATGACCAAACTTGGGTTTAGCAAAGGAGGATAGGAAGATAGATATAGAAAGGAAATGAAAGATGATGCAAAAGCAACTATGTTCAGTGTTGGAGACAACTAAATAAGGTAGTGAATCCAGCTCGACGGAGTGGATTGAGACATCAATATGGACAAGAAATATGTTGACAGCTCTGGGTAACGGAGTGAAAAGTGGTAAATAATACCTATTTCGCAAAACTTAAGCTTTTCACTAGTTATGAAGCTTGGGTTGTAGCGTGTCAATCCCGATGAGGAAACTATCGACTGGAGAGCCGTATGCGAGAGAATCGCACGTACGGTTCGGAGGGAGGGGAGATTTCTTCCCTACCCCTATCATACTTAAAGTAGCCTGTCCCCCAATAGTTTAAAATG
>JALTGP010000063.1 GCA_027076905.1 Campylobacteraceae bacterium
ATACGCTTCTTATCCCCTCTTATATGAAGTTAAAAAAAGAGACCATTATGAGTGACCCAACCATTAAAATGCATATGGATGAAGCGTGTATAGCAGTGAATGAGACGGAGATTAAACAGGTTTTTTTGGTCTACCCAAAACATCCAAAATTTATGAAACACATTATGGTAGATTTACACAGTAAAGTAAAACTACGAGACGAAGAGTATAGAGTGAAGATGATACCTTATTCATTTTCATTCTGTACTAAAAAGCAGAATATCAACACAAAAATTAGGAGAGAAACATGTCAATAGCAATTATTTATGGAAGTAATGGTGGAGTAACAGAAGATGTAGCAGAGCAGATTCAAGATGTTCTTGGATTAGAGGCAGATTTAATAGATATTGGTTCAACAGATGTTGATATTTTTGGGAAATATGACAAAATGATTATTGGGACTTCTACTTGGGGAGAAGGTGACTTACAAGATGATTGGGATGATGTATTTGGTGATTTTGAAGCTGTTGAGTTTGGTGGGAAAACCGTTGCATTTTTTGGAACAGGAGACCAAGAGGGATATGCAGACAACTTTTTAGATGCTATGGGAATCTTACATGAGGTAGTAGTTAACAATGGTGGAACAGTGGTTGGAGATAAGTGGTCAACCGATGGGTATGAGCATGATGAATCAAAAGCTGTTAATGATGATGGTTTTGTAGGTCTTGCCCTTGACAATGACAACCAAGATGAGATGACTGCTGATAGAATTACCGAGTGGGTTACTACGATTAAGCCTCATTTTGAGTAACTAAAGAGAGGAATATATTTTCCTCTTACATTTGTTATTTTGATATAGTCCTTAAAATTAAAAGATATGAGTCAGTGATGTCCATTACTCATTCATACCTCCTCTTTTAAAATAAATTTATCTTTTATTTTGAGGGCTATATCAAGATAATTTAAAAAAATAATAGTTATCATATTTAACTAATTATAAGTATATTTTATTATTATCATAAGCATGAAAAATAAAAGGATTCCGATGAAAAAAATCGTAACAATAGCACTAGCATTAGGTTTAACAACAGCACTTATGGCAGATGCCAATATTCCTATGGATAAAAAGGCTATGAAAGCCAAAATGACAGAGATGGCAGGAGAGACAAGCAAGTTTAATAAACATGAGAATTTTCCAAAAGAGTATTTTTTAATTCCTAAAAATCTTCCATTTGCTTTAGGTTTGGTATTGCATCACCCACAAAGTTCAACACTTGGACTCTCTAAAGAGCAGATAGCAAAACTTGTGGCGATGAAAAAAGAGAAAAAACCACTAATATTAAAAGAGGCTAAAGCAATTAAAGCTTTAGAACTCTCTTTGGTTAATATGTTAGAGACCAATGAAGGAAACCAAACAAAAGTAAGCGATGAGATGTCAAAACTTGTTGATGAGATTGCCGAGAAAAAAGCAGGACTTACAAAAGCTCACTTACAATGTATTATTGATGTTCAGAATGTATTGACTAAGGAACAGCGAGAAAAAGTAGATGCCTATGTAGGCAAAAAGCCTAAAAAATAGTAAAAATTTGTGGGTAGAAATGCCCACAACTCAATCATTTTAGCTTAGTCTTTTAGTATTAAGAGAAGTAATTTTCACATGACTCCTCCGTTTTACAAAAAACTACTTAATTACTCTTGTCTAAAGGGATACCAAAAAGGAAAAGAATGATATTTAATTTAGAAAAAAATACAACAATAAATGAGCAATATAAACTGATGGCTCAAACAATTATACCACGACCGATTGCATGGGTGGTTACAGAAGATGAGGGTGTTATAAACATTGCACCATTCTCTTATTTTATCGGTCTCTCCTCTGAACCTGCTTCTGTGCTTATCTCTGTAGGACACAAAGCAGATGGCACACCAAAAGATACCTTGGCAAACATCAGAAAAACCAAAAAATGTACCATCTGTATGGTTGATGAGCAGAGTTTAGAGAAGATGCACTTTAGCTCAAAAGGTCTGGACAAAGAGGTAAGTGAAGCTGAACTTTTTGATATAAAAACGACTAAGATGTTTGATGAGTACCCACCTGCGATTGATGGTGTACCTTGTGCCTACTTTTGCGATTTTAATCAAGAGATAGATTTGGGTGGTGGTTCAACTATTCCACTGGTTCTTAATGTCAAACATATCTATGTCAAAGATGAGAATGTTACTGACAAAGAGAGGTTGACCATTGAGTTTGACCCTGTGGCTAGGATTGGTAAGAGTTATGCTTTTTTGGGGGAGGAGATTCCTGCTCCTGTTATACCTTAATTCATAGAGTAGATTCTGAATCTACTCTACAAATAATAAGCCACAGCAATAAGTGATAGAACCGTACCTAACCAAATAATAGGTATAAGTCTATATTTGAGTTTGACACTCTTTAACCCCATAAAGTAGTCAATAACTAAACCCCCTTTTATAAATGTACTTATAAGTAAAATAGCTACTAGAGAGCTATTTATGAGTTTTAAATAGCCTAGAAGATAGGCAAAAATAGTAAGTATGACTAAAATAATCCATAGTGTTGTAACTGTTTTTTTCATCTTTCTCTCCTATCTTATAATGTAAACCAGTGGAAACAGTACAATCCACAACAAATCTACCATATGCCAATAGACTCCACCTGTCTCAAAACCACGATAATCATTTGGTGTATAGCCTATGTTTCTTGTCTTTTTATAGATATTAAATAAAATTATTGTTCCTAAAATGACATGCATAAAATGAAATACGGTAAGCAGAAGATAGAACATAAAAAATTTATTGGTACTTAAGGTAATACCCTCTCCAAAAATATAGTAAAACTCTGAAAATTTGATAACTAAAAAAGATATACCACAAATAATGGCATAGAGAAGCCATTTTGATGCTTTATGATTAGACTCTTTGATGTTGTTTTGTCTCATTTCAGAAATAGCTTGAACAGCTCGAACCACAAAATAACTGCTCGTAATTAAAATTAGAGTATTGATAAATCCTGAGGTTTGATTGAGTAGCAGTTGTGAGTTGTTGAACATCTCAATATTTGACCTTCGTGAAAAGGCATACCCTAAAAAGAGTAGTCCAAAGGTTACCAACTCAACATAGATAATAATCCAAATGGCAAAATCCCCTGCTGGATAGTTCTCTTTTATGGTTTTAGACATTTAAACTCTTTTTTCAAAATGTAATGCAATGAGTTTTTCAAGTACTTCAAGCACCTCTCTTTCATCGCTTAATGACTCTACAATAGAGTGAATACACGCTTGGTAGGGGTCAAAACCTTTTACTATGAGCTTTCCTGCATAGATAAGCAGTCTAGTAGAGACAGCTTCTTGAATATCGGTATCATCTAATTGTCTAATTTCGGAGGCAATATCTACCAGTTTTTTAGCTGTTGTTTCATCTATACCACTCTCTTGTATGAGTACCTCTTTTTCTATTTCAGGTTTGGGGTAGTCAAAACTAAGTGAGATAAAACGCTGTTTGGTACTGGGCTTCATACCTTTTAGAACATTTTGATACCCAGGGTTATAGGAGACTACAAGCATAAAATCAGGATGTGCCTCTATGGTTTCCCCTGTTCTATCTATGGGTAAGACTCTACGATAATCGGCTAAAGAGTGCAGTACTACGGTAGTATCTTTTCTAGCTTCTATAATCTCATCAATATAACAGATACCCCCATTTCGTACAGCTTTAGTAAGAGGTCCATCTTGCCAATAAGTTCCCTCTTCATTAATAAGGTGGCGACCTACTAAATCGGCTGCACTTAGGTCATCATGACAGACGACGGTATAGACATCACGCCCAAGTTTTTCGCCCATAGATTCAATAAATCGTGTTTTACCACAGCCTGTTGGTCCTTTAATAAGTATAGGAAGATTCATCTCTACAGCAGCTTCAAAAAGCTCTACTTCATTTGATTGTGGTAAATAATAATTTTTTGACATTGTTACTCCTTATTTCGTTAAATTTATATAGACATCGGTAAGCACTTTTGGTAACTTCTGACCATCTCGTACTATGGCATATCCATTTCTTCCAAAAAGATAGCCTAAATACTCTTTTGCATCCATATCAATAGTAATACAAAAAGGTATAATCCCCTTCTGTTTTGCCTCTTCAAGTGCTTTTTTAGTATCTTCTATACCGTATCTTCCATCGTATCGGTCTTCATCATTGGGTTTACCATCACTGATAATAAGAAGAAGTTTGTTACTACTTTTTTGTTTGTCTAAAATTTTAGTTGACTCTCTTATGGCTGAACCCATTCGGGTGTAGTATTGAGGTTTAATCGCTTCAACTCTTCCTCGAATAAGATTCGAGTAGGGTTCTTTAAAGTTTTTAATAATATTAAAATAGACTTTTTTATTTTGTAATGATGAAAAGGTATAGATGGCAAACTTATCTTTTAGTTTTTCTAATGCTTCACTAAAAACCATTAATGAGTCTTTAATAACATCAATAATCCGTACCTCTTGAGTAATTCCACCTTCGGTAGAGAGTGATATATCTGCCAAAATAAGAGTGGACATATCTCGTGTTTTCTTCTCAAAGGTGGTATAGAAATTTTGATGGTGCATTGATTTGTTTTGATGACTACAATACTCTATCCAACTCTCCATATTAATCTCAT
>JALTGP010000064.1 GCA_027076905.1 Campylobacteraceae bacterium
TTTGGGGGAGTCTCTTTTAAGTGTGGAGAGTATCTCTATGCTGATGAAGATGGAATAATAGTTTCACCAAAAAAGATATAGACTAAGAAAAAAGAGTAGATATTAGGTCTACTCTATAATAAAGATAATAAAATTTAATTATTTTTTAAGTGGTGTCACGTACATATTGACATAACGACCATCACGCTTGGCATTTTGCTCCAAGTTTCCAAGGTCTTCAAGCATTGGCCATACACGATTAAGCACATCAATACCCCACTCTGGGTTTGCCATCTCACGACCTCTTAAAAATACTCTTAATTTAACGTGCTTTCCAGCTTCAAGAAACTCTCTTGCGTGTTTAACTTTATAAGCAATATCCCCATCAGCTATCTTACAAGAGAACTTAACCTCTTTGACATCAATAGTTTTTTGGTTTTTTCTTGCCTCTTTTTTCTTTTTTTCAAGCTCATACTTAAACTTACCGTAGTCCATAATTTTTGCCACAGGTGGTTTAGCATCAGGAGACATAAGCACCAAATCTAGCCCTTTATCATCTGCAATTTTCATTGCCTCATCACGAGATATAATACCAAACTGCTCTCCATCATCCCCAAGAACACGAAGTTCTGGGACTCTAATTTTGTCGTTCATAATGGTTTCGTCTGGCTTTTTTCTTCCTCTGTTGTTTCTGTTGTTTTGTCTACTCAAATCTTACCTTCATTTAATTGTTGACTCAATTCTACCATAAATTCATCAAAAGAAAGATTATATTGCTCTTTTTTACGTCTATTTCTAATAGCAACTGTTTTATTTTGAATTTCTTCATCTCCAACGATTACAACATAAGGTACTCTTTGCTTCTCTGCATTTCGTACTCTTTTATTTAAAGAGTCATTTTTATCAAAGATTTCACAATCAATTTCAATATCCATTAGCTCATTTTGAAGCTCTTTGGCATACGCCACATGGACATCAGAGATAGGCACAAAAATAACTTGTGTGGGAGCAAGAAAAAGTGGAAATTCCCCTGCATAATGCTCTGTCAAAATAGCAATAAATCGCTCAAATGAACCCAAAATTGCTCGATGAATCATCACAGGCTGTTTACGGCTATTGTCCTCATCCACATACTCCACTTCAAAACGCTCAGGAAGGTTAAAATCTACCTGAATTGTTCCACACTGCCACTTACGCCCAAGAGCATCGGTAATTTTTACATCAATTTTTGGTCCATAAAATGCTCCACCACCCTCATCTATGCTGTAAGGCAAGTTGTTCTCATCAAGTGCATCTTTTAGCCCTTGGGTTGCAAGTTCCCAAACATTATCTTCACCAATCGCTTTTTCAGGCTTGGTGGCAACCTCCATGCTATAATCAAATCCAAAGAGTTTCATCACAGAATCAACAAACTCAACGATTTCAATCACCTCAGAGGCGATTTGATTGGGTGCACAGAAGATATGAGCATCATCTTGGGTAAACTCACGCACTCTTAAAAGTCCATGCAATGCTCCTGATTTCTCATGACGGTGAACCACCCCGTACTCATAATATTTTACAGGTAAATCACGATAAGATTTTCCTGTCTGTTTAAATATCTGAATATGCCCAATACAGTTCATTGGTTTTACCCCATACTCTTGCTCGTCAATAGTAGTAAGGTACATATTTTCACCATAACAGGCGTAATGCCCAGAGGTTCTCCACATATCTGCTTTTAAAATCTCTGGTCCTCTTACTGGCTCGTACCCTCTTCTTCTGTGGGCTTTATGTAAGATGGTTTCGAGTTTATGACGCAGACGTGAACCTTTTGGCATCCAAAAGGGTAACCCTGCCCCACTCTCTTCATCAAACATAAAGAGTTCCATCTCTGCACCAATCTTTCTATGGTCACGTTTTTTTGCCTCTTCAAGCATTTTCATATGGGCTTTTAGTGCCTCTTTGTCTGCAAAAGCTATACCATAGATACGGGTTAACATCTCTGCATTTTCATCTCCACCAAGATATGCCCCTGCCACACGAGTCAACTTGAAGTTATGCAAAAATCTAAGTGCTGGAACATGAGGTCCTTGACATAAATCTTCAAACTCCCCTTGTTTATAAACCGAAATAACCCCATCAGGAATTCGAGTCAATACGGCTTGTTTTAAGTCATCATTGGCAAACTTTACTAAGGCTTCATCTCTAGTAATTTCATATTTTTCAATTTTATACTTTTTCTTGATAAGTTCTTTCATCTTTTTTTCAATTTTCTTTAACTCCTCTTCGCCGATTTTTTCATCAACTCTAAAGTCATAATAAAAACCTTCATCAACATTTGGTCCTACAAAAAACTTGGCATTGCTATAAAGCTCAGTAATCGCTTGTGCCATAAGGTGTGCTGTAGAGTGTCTAACAATCTCTAACGATTCAGCAGAGTTATCATACTCAATCGCCTTAGCATCAGGGTTTTCACCCACACTCTGTGTATCTATAATATTTCCTTGATTATCAATATAACCGATTAAATTTTCACTCAAAATTGACCTTTGTTTTCTCCTGAATTACGTATCAGGTGGGATGTTTTTAAATTCGCGTATTATATCTTTATTTCTCTTAAGAGGTTAATTTGAAGATTTTTAGATAAAATTATGCTTATAAAATTTAAGGAATAATTTATGGAACTATTTGGAACAGATGGAGTTCGTGGTCTAGCAGGAGATAAACTCAATGCATTTACAGTAATGAGACTAGCGATGGCTGCGGGAATACACTTTAGAAAAACAGCAAAAACAAACAAGATATTGGTAGGAAAGGATACAAGACGTTCAGGGTATATGATAGAAAATGCACTAGTTTCAGGACTCACTGCCGTGGGATATGATGTGGTACAAGTAGGTCCTCTACCTACTCCTGCTATTGCATTTTTAACAGAAAATATGCGTTGTGATGCGGGGATTATGATAACCGCCTCTCATAACCCTTTTTATGATAATGGCATCAAATTTTTCAACTGTCATGGGGACAAACTCAACAAAAAAGCTGAACAGAAAATTGAGTCTATTTTTGATGATACAGAGCTAATAGAAAATGGATTTGCCATCAAAAAAGAGATTGGGCAATCCAAACGGATAGATGATGTTATTGGGCGATACATTGTCTTAATTAAAAACTCATTCCCACGAGAACTCTCATTGGTAGGAAAACGTATTGTGATTGATTGTGCCAATGGTGCATCATATACTGTCGCACCCACCGTACTTAGAGAGCTAGGAGCCGAGGTTATTGTGATTGCCAATGAGCCTGATGGGTTTAATATAAATACCAACTGTGGGGCGATGCATCCAGAGATGTTAACTCAAAAAGTTTTGGAAACACGTGCTGATATTGGTATTGCATTAGATGGAGATGCTGATAGAATTATGATTGTCGATGAAAATGGTGAGGTGATTGATGGAGATAAGCTTATCGGTGCATTAGCTGTACATCTTAAAAACCAAAAAAAGCTATCCTCAACTTCTGTAGTAGCTACGGTGATGAGCAATCAAGGATTAGAGGAGTATCTGGGTCAAAATGGATTGACCTTGGAGAGAAGTGATGTAGGTGACAAGCACGTACTCTCTCTTATGAAAAAAGTCGGTGCAAACTTTGGAGGAGAACAGAGTGGACATATTATCTTTTCTGATTTTGCCAAGACAGGAGATGGTTTGGTCTCGGCACTTCAAGCTTTTGCCTATATCATCTCTGTCAAGAAAAAAACAAGTGAAGCGTTTGATGTCTTTGAGCTTCATCCTCAACTCCAACAAAATATTCAAATATCTAAAAAAGTACCCATAGATAAGATAAAAGGGGCAAAAGAGCTTCTATTGGAGGTAGAAAACTTACAAATACGTCACCTAGTAAGATATTCAGGTACAGAGAATCTCATACGCATACTCCTAGAGGGAAAAGATAAAAAACTTCTAAATGAAATGATGAAAAAAACAGTTAAATTCTTTACCAAGGAACTCTCATAATGGGCAGAAACATTACTATATTTTTATTCATTGCCATTGGAACTTTTATTATCGACCACAACATCAAACTATGGGCGATGGATATTGTAGATGGCATAGAGTATTCCATGATTATGGAGGGTTCATGTATCAATCTTGAACTCTACTACAATAAAGGAGTCGCCTTCTCCATGCTCTCTTTTTTAGGAGACAATCTCAAATGGGTACAGCTTGTTTTGGTGATAAGTGTTCTATTTTATGTTCTATATGAGGGGTATTTCAAACAGCATGCCATTGCATTGGGATTAATTGTTGGGGGAGCATTTGGAAATATCTATGACCGTTTTACCCAAGAGGGGGTGGTAGACTACATAGCGTGGCACTGTGGTTTTGATTTTGCCATCTTCAACTATGCCGATGTGATGATAGATTTAGGAGTTGCCATTATTCTTCTTCAGACATTTTTAAAGAGTCGCCAAGAGAAGAAAACAGAAGATTAATCATATTGTTATAATTAAAAAATCGAACAAAAAATGGTCTCTGTCACTGTGAGATTTTTTGGTAAGCACCAAGTTAAGTACACCTAAATTGCTTATAGGAGACGATTTAAGAGTCTTTTTAACTGTTTGATAAATTTTCAAGTCAGTTTTCTTCTTCTATTGGCTTCTAAGAGCAATTTATTTCTTCT
>JALTGP010000065.1 GCA_027076905.1 Campylobacteraceae bacterium
GTTAAAGTTCTTGATGCACTTTCTGCTAATCTTGGCTTTAATTTAGAGTATCATGAGATGCTTATGGGTGGCTCTGCTATTGATGAGACGGGTGTTCCTTTGCCTGATGAGACAATACAGGGTGTAAAAACTTGTGATGCTATACTTTTTGGTGCTATTGGTGGACCAAAATGGGACAACCTAGAGCGTCATCTTCGTCCAGAATCTGGTCTTTTAGCACTTAGAAAAGAGATGGGAACATTTGCAAACTTGCGTCCTGCTATTGTTTATGATGAGTTAGTCAACGCCTCAACCCTAAAGTCTGACGTGGTTAAAGGTGTAGATATTATGGTGGTTCGTGAGCTTACAGGGGGAATTTATTTTGGTCAACCAAGAGAGCTTCTTGCAGATAGAGCCTACAACACAATGGTCTATACCCGTGAAGAGGTTGAGAGAATCGCACATGTTGCTTTTGAGATTGCAATGAAGCGTGACAAACGTATCTGCTCAGTAGACAAAGCCAATGTACTTGAAGTGAGTCAATTTTGGAGAGAGACGGTCATAGAAGTTGCCAAAGAGTACCCAGAAGTTGAGTTAACACATATGTACGTGGATAACGCAGCAATGCAACTTATCCGAAATCCAAAACAGTTTGATGTGATTTTGACAGGAAATATCTTTGGAGATATCCTTTCGGATGCTGCTAGTATGTTAAGTGGTTCTATTGGTCTACTTCCTAGTGCCAGTACAGGAAAAGGGGTAGGACTCTATGAACCAATCCACGGCTCTGCTCCTGATATCGCAGGTCAAGGGATAGCCAATCCATTAGCAACCATATCAAGTGCTTCTATGATGCTAAGATATGCACTAGGAGAGAATGAAGCATCGGATAAGATAGATGAGGCTGTGAAGAAATCCCTTAAGCAGGGTTATAGAACAGGAGACTTAGGTGCATATGATGCCAAAGAGATTTGTTCTTGTTCGGAGATTGGTGATATTATCGCTCGGTATGTTTCTAAATAATTTTAAAAATATAATGTTGTAACGAATTTAAAATTCGTTACAACAGCTACTCTTCTATAATTTCCTCTTTAAGAGGTTTATCAACTGCTTTGGCAATCACCTCTACATAACATTCATGCCAACCATCAGCAACAACAGAGTTTAATTGAGTTGAAATCTCCTCAAAGGTACACTCTGTAGCCAAGTCTGCTGTTTTTCCAAATTTACATTCAAAATCCCAATACATGGTTTTCTTGTTAGGTAAATCTTTTTTCTTTTCACGCTTTGCATATTTTCGAAGCTCATTTTTAATCGCATCAACTGCTCTATCTGGTTTAAGTCTATCTTGTTCTATTTTGAACACTTTTTTCATTTTATACCTCTGTGGGTTAATTTTTGATATTATATCTAAAAAGGCTATATTTAATGAAAATTACACTCAGTTTAAGTGGTGGAGGATTACGAGGAGCAGCTCATGTTGGGGTTATTAAATTTTTAGAGGAGCAAGGGGTTGAGGTGACAGCTGTTGCAGGAAGTAGTGCAGGGGCAATTGTGGGACTTTTTTTAGCATATGGACTAAAGAGTAAGGATATGCTTGAGTTTCTAAATAATTTAGAGAAAAAAGAACTTTTTGTTTGGGCTAGTGATTCTGTTGGGATTTTTAGCATGAAAAAATTAGAAAATAAACTAAGAGGGATAATCGAAATAGATGACTATCGTAACCTAAAAATTCCACTCTATACCTGTGTTACAGATATAGATACAGGAGAGAAATGCTATATAAAAGAGGGAGACCCCATCGAGTACACCATTGCCTCATCAACCATAACACCACTTTTTGAAGCAAAGAAAATAGGAAAAAATACCTATATAGATGGTGGTTTTTCGGATAATCTTCCCGTTAAACCTCTAAAAATCTATGATGAAAAAAACCTAGCTATCAACATAAACCCCCTTAGAGGTGAGGATTTAGATAGTTTTAAATCTCTTCTAATTCGTTCAATTCTTATTATGATTCGTTCAAATTCCATGCCGTCTAAAAAATTAACTGATGCCTACTTAGAGATAAAAGGGGTCTCTCATATGCATCTTTTTAACTTCTCAGAGATAGATATGGCATATAAAGCAGGGTATGATGAGATAAAAGCCAATTGGGGGGAATTGTCTAAAAAGTTGCTATAATTCCCATAAATATAACCGAGAGGAAAAAAATGGAACTAAGAGCAAGAGTACTAATAGATTGTGAAGATAACAAAGGGTTGGTGTATAAAATCTCAAAAGTTTTTTACGATAGAGATTTAAATATAGAGAACAACAGAGAGTTTGTGGACAAAGAGCATGGTAGGTTTTTTATGCGTACTGTGGTAACAGGTGATTTTGATAGCAATGAGTTAAAAGAAGCTTTAAAAGAGGTTATTCCCTCTTTAGCAAATTTACAATTTATCGAACCAAAACGTAAAAAAATAGTTATTTTAGCAACAAAAGAGTCTCACGCTTTGGGGGATATCCTTATCCGTCATGAGGCTGGTGAGTTGGATGCTGATATTGAAGCAGTGATTGCCAATCATGATACACTAGAGGGGTTAGTAAAACGTTTTGATATTCCTTTCTTTAAAGTGAGTGCTGATGGTTTAAGTCGTGAAGAGCATGAGGTTGAAGTTATGAAGATAATAGACCAATATCAGTTTGATTATATTGTTTTAGCGAAATATATGCGTATTTTAACCCCTATTTTTGTCTCCACTTATAGTAAAAAAATAATCAATATACACCATTCGTTTCTACCTGCTTTTATAGGTGCAAACCCATATAAACAAGCTCATAAACGAGGTGTTAAAATTATTGGAGCAACGGCTCACTTTGTTACCGATGACCTAGATGAAGGTCCAATTATCGCCCAAGAGGTTATCCCTGTTAACCACCGTTTGGAGTGGAGAGATATGCAAAGAGCAGGGCGTGATGTGGAGAAGATTGTTCTATCTCGGGCATTGAGTTTGGTCTTAAATGATAGGGTCTTTGTTCATGGAAATAAGACAATAATTTTTTAAACTCTAAAAGTTTCACTGGTACGACAATAATCCGTTAAAAAACAGCCATCACATTCGGGTTTGATAGCTTTGCACTTATATCGTCCAAAGAGAACTATCGCTTGATGGAGTAGATGGAGGTCTGTTTTAAACTTTTTACTAAGAGTCTCTTCTGTTTTTATGGCTGTTTTATCATCAGATAGTCCTAAGCGATGAGCAACCCGAAAAACATGGGTATCTACTGCCATAAGGTTTGCTCCTGTGTATTCAATAAGCACGACATTGGCAGTCTTTTGTCCTACTCCTGCTAGTTTGACCAACTCATCTCTGACTTTTGGAATTTCTCCTTTATAATTCTCAATAACAGATTGAGCCATTTTGATGAGATTTTTAGATTTGTTGTTATAAAAAGAGCAGGTATTAAGATAGCTTTTTACTTCATCTAAATCAGCATTGGCAAGTGCAATAGGAGTAGGATAGGCTTCAAAGAGGGCAGGGGTGATTATGTTAACCCTCTTGTCAGTGCATTGTGCTGAGAGCATGACGGCGATAAGAAGCTCATAAATATTATTGTAGTTTAGCTCTGTAATAGAGTTTGGATAGTGTTGGAGAAATAGGACTTTAATTGTCTCTATCTCTTTTTTTGTTGCTTTTTTTATAGCTGTTTTTCTCATCTAAAAATATTAGGGTTTTTTTCTTAAATTAAGATAAATTTGTTTACTAATCGTTTATTATTTTAAGATATAATGGTTGAAATATGTTTATGTTAATATTAGTTTAAGATAAGGAACTACCTTTGTTATGAAAAGTATATTTAATTTTTTAATCCTATTAGCACTTTTTAGTTTAACTCTATTTGCAGAAATTATTGCTTCTATTAATCACAAAAATGTAACTCGTGAAGATGTTGACTATTTTCTTATCAAGAGTATTCCTGGAACAAAGTATGAACTGATGAGTGCTATGGATAAACGAAAAGTTGTTAATCAACTTGTGGATAGGGTATTGTATTTAGATGTGGCAAAAAGAGAGCATATAGAAGAGGATTCCGAGTATCAACAGATATTAAAAAGAGAATCTGAAAATCTTATGTTGACGGTGTGGATGAAGAGACGAGCAGAGCGTATACCTGTTAGTGATGCAGAGGTTAGAGAGTATTATAATACTCATCCTCATGAGTTTAGGCAAGTAGCTGCAGCTTCTGCTCGGCATATTTTGGTGCAGACTCTCTCTGAGGCAAGAGATATCATCTCTCAACTTGAAAAGAGTAAAAACTTAGAAAAAAGATTTATTGCATTAGCAAAACAAAAATCTACGGGACCTAGCTCTATCAATGGGGGAGACCTAGGATGGTTTAATCACGACCAGATGGTCAAAGAGTTTTCTGATGCGGCAATGCAACTAAACGTAGGAGAGATAAGTAGAGTTCCTGTAAAAACACATTTTGGATACCATATTATCTATCTAACTGCCAAGCGTCCAGCAGGTAAAATAGAGCTTGAAAAGGTGCAAAAAACCATTAAAAAAGTGATTCGAGCTAAAAAGTTTAAAAAATATTTAGAACAGTTACGTGAAAAGTTGAAGAAATCTGCCAAAATTAGTGTAAAATAGCAAAAAAAATATAAGGTGTTTAAAATATGGCGAAAAAAATATTAGATTTCTTACCCAGTGGTGTACTAAGTGGCGATGAGGTTCAAGAACTATTTTCTATAGCAAAAAGTGAAGGTTTCGCTATTCCAGCTGTTAATGTAGTGGGAACATCTTCTGTTAATGCGACGTTGGAGGCAGCATCAAAAGTGAACTCTCCTATTATTATTCAGTTCTCTAATGGTGGTGGAGACTTTTATGCAGGAAAAGGATTAAATTCTGACCAACGTGCTATCTTGGGAACAATATCAGGTGCAAAACATGTTCATACCGTAGCAAAAGCGTATGGTGTTCCTGTGTTGCTACATACTGACCATGCAGCTAGAAAACTGCTTCCTTGGATAGATGCACTGCTTGATGCAAGTGAAGAGCATTTTAACGCATATGGAAAACCTCTTTTCTCCTCTCATATGATTGACCTCTCAGAAGAGCCTATTGAGAAGAATATTGCTACGTGTAAAGCTTATTTAGAGAGAATGTCAAAGATTGGTATTACATTAGAGATAGAGTTGGGAGTAACAGGTGGAGAAGAGGATGGTGTGGACAATACTGATGTTGACAATGCTCTATTGTATACCCAACCAGAAGAGGTAGCCTATGCTTATGAGGAGCTTAAAAAGGTATCTGATGGTGGTTTTACCATTGCTGCTTCATTTGGAAATGTTCATGGTGTCTATAAACCTGGAAATGTTGTGCTAACCCCAACTATATTGGACAACTCTCAAAAGTATATTCAAGAGAAGTTTAATACCGATGAGAAGCCTGTTAATTTTGTATTTCATGGGGGGTCAGGCTCAACACTAGAAGAGATAAGAGAGGGCATCTCGTATGGGGTTATTAAAATGAACATTGACACTGATACACAGTGGGCATATTGGGATGGTATTAGAGGTTATATTGAGCAATATCATGCTTATTTACAAGGACAAATTGGAAATCCAGAGGGTGAAGATAAGCCAAATAAGAAGTATTATGACCCTAGAAAATGGCTACGAGAGGGAGAACTTTCTGTTGTTAAAAGATTGGAACAAGCCTATTCTGACTTGAATTGCTTGAATAGAAATTAAAGTAAAAAATTTGTTTTATTTTTTAATTTTTATTTTAAAAAGTGTGTGAGAATTTTTCAAAAGAGATAAAAAATTATGCAAATTAAAATTTTTTTTAAATCTTAACAAAAAAATAATTTTTCATGATATACTCTTGTTATAAATATATAAGAAGGAATTTAAATGAATAGAGTAATTTTAGTTACTGGGTGTATGTTACTATTGAGTAGTGTCTCAAGTATGGCAAATGAGTTGGATGAGATTAATATTATAGATGAGTCACCAAAATCTTCTCTTTATAATAAAGGTCCTATTTTGGTATGCAAGAAGCATACCGATAAAAAAGAGGAATCCTGTTCAAAAAAAGCAGAAGATTTAATTTTGGAGGGTCTACCTACTAGTCAGCAGTTAGAGGAGATTGATATAGAGGATAAAACAGAGAAAAATCTAATTAAAGAACAACTCTCTGATATTTTAAATGAGCTTACAAAACTTAAAAAGGCACAAAAAGCAGATAGAGAGACCATTAGTGAGTTAAAAAAAGTTATTAAAGTACTCTCTGTCAAAAAGGTAACCAATCCTAAAAAAAAGTTGCATATTATTAAAGAGAGTATAAAGAAAATTACGGATAAAAAAGATAAAGTTTATACTAAAACATTAATCAGAAAACCAATTAAAGAGATATCACGAGATGAGAAAAGGGTTATGATTGAAGTCCAAAATAATGAATCATTGTCAACATATGCACAATACTACTATAATGATAATACCAAATATTATAAAATCTACAAAGCAAACAAAGACAAAATAAATAAGAATTTTCAAATTACCATTGGAAGTCAATTGAGTATCCCACTACCATAGGGGAGTGAAGTTATGAACTAGCTCTTTAGCTAGAGCCAGTTCATAGATAGACTTTTAAAACTAAGTTTTTCGTTTATAATACTCCACCACCAAAAGCCCAATCCCAACAACAATCAAGATGAAAACTATAGAGCCTATAATCACTTCTGATTGAATAGGTTGGCTTAAATTAAACATGATTAAGCCTCAATTGTGCCAACAACCTCAGCACATCTTTCACAAGGAGATTCTTCATCTATTGATGTAAATCTCCAACATCTTGGACACTTGGCTCTTTGTGCTTTATGTACCGTAAATTTCATACCATTAACTTCAAATGAACCAACCTCTTGACCCTCACAACTTGTTTTAATCTCTGAAACCATAAACCAATCTTCTAAGTTTTTAGCCTCTTTAATATCAAACTCAGAAGTATCTCCTGCTATCTCTAGCTCTAAAGTAGATTTGATAAGTTTCTCTTTTTTTAGCTTATCAATAGACTCAGAGAATCTACCACGAGCCTCTACAAGAAGTTTATCATCAAAGGCAGTTCCCACATCTGGAAGAGCTTGATATACTATATCAAATACACTCTCCATGTCACCTTTTACAATGGTAGGAGCGTAATCTAATACCTCATCTATGGTATAGGTAAGCACAGGAGCAACCAATGCCATCATAGATTTTGAGATAAGCACCATTGCCGATTGTGTTGACATTCTAGTTGCTGAATTTTGACCATCACAGTAGAGTCTGTCTTTGGTAATATCCATATAGATACCACTTAGCTCATTAGTTACAAAGTTATTTAACGTTGCAAATCCACGTAAGAAGTCATAATCTTGGAATGAAGCATTAACCGAAGCAAATACCTCTGTAGCTTTTGCTAAAATCCATCGGTCTATTTCATTATACTCATTTGGCTCTACAACTCTCTCTAGTCCATCGACATTTGCCATCAAAAATCTAAAGGTATTTCTTAGTTTTCGGTACTGCTCTGCTGTCTGTTGTAAAATTCCATTAGAGATTTTTAGGTCTGATTGATAATCTGATAATGCTACCCAAAGACGCAAAATCTCTGAACCATACTGTTTGATAACCTTTTGAGGTTCTACTCCATTACCCTTAGACTTAGACATTTTTTCCCCTTTACCATCAACGGTAAATCCATGAGTAATTAGTCTCTTATAGGGTGATTTTTGATGAAGTGCTGAACTTAAAAGGAGTGAAGTTTGAAACCACCCTCTATGCTGGTCTGTTCCTTCGATATAGAGTGAGCTTGGATACTCACCAGCATCATAGTTTCCACTCTCTAATACGGCGTTCCATGTCGAACCACTATCAAACCAAACATCTAAGATATGCTCTATTTTTTCAAGCTCATCAGCTCTGTATTCAGACTCTGGATGAAGTAGTTCACTAATATCCATCTCATACCAAACATCTGTACCTTTCTCCTCAAATATATCTGCAACAAAGTCTAAAACTTTTTCATCAAAGATAACTTTTTTGGTTGCTTTTACTCTAAAGAATGCGATAGGTACACCCCAGCTTCTTTGACGAGAGATACACCAGTCGGGTCGTCCCTCTATCATTGGTTTGAGTCTATTTTCTGAACTTTTTGGATAGAACTTGACATCATCTAACGCTTTTAATGCACTCTCTCGTAAAGAGTTATCACTATCAACGGGTTTGTCATCTACGGAGATAAACCATTGGTTGGTTGCTCTGTATATAAGTGGTTTTTTGGTTCTCCAACAGTGTGGATAGGAGTGGGTAAATTTACCAACTTTTAGCAGACTATCACCCAAAAGCTCTAAAATCTTTTCGTTTGCTTTAAAGATGTGCATTCCCACAAACTCTTCGGCGTTTGGTAATAGATTTAGTCCTACCACAGATTCATCATAACAACCACGTTCATCAACAGGCATAACCACTTCAAGACCATATTTTAGCCCTACACGATAATCATCTTCACCATGACCTGGGGCGGTATGGACACACCCCGTACCACCATCCATAAGGACGTGTTCACCCAAGACAATTTTTGAGCTTCTGCCATTAAGTGGGTTAATGGCTAACATCTTAGCCATTTCATTTGCTGAGATTTTTCTACTGGAATGACCTGAGACCACACCCTCTTCAATCATTGCATCATAACGGGCCTCTGCCACGATATGACCGTCATCGGTCAATACATAAATCTCTTCAGGATTCAGTGCAATTCCTGTATTTGATGGAAGTGTCCACGGAGTTGTAGTCCAGATTACAATTCCTGCTTTACCACTGATATCTAGCTTCTCTTTAGCCATATCTGAAAGCTCAAAGTTTACATACATGGTGTAATCTTCTTTGTCCTCATACTCCACCTCTGCATCAGCCAATGCAGTTCTCGCAGCCCATGACCAAAAGATAGGTTTGTGACGCTCTACAAGGAGACCTTTTTTTGCTACTTCACAAAGCGTTCTGTAGATATTAGCTTCAAATTTGAAATCCATAGTGATATAAGGGTTCTCCCAATCAGCCATAATGCCAAGCTGTTTAAACCCTTTCTTCTGACCCTCAACTGCTTTTTGTGCTGTAATTCGACAAATCTCACGGAACTTAGAGACAGAGAGAGTCTCTTTTTTAGCTGTACCCATTTTGTCCTCTACTTTTTGCTCAATTGGAAGTCCATGACAGTCCCATCCTGGGGTCATTCGTACTGATTTACCTTGGAAGTAGTTGTATTTTAAAATAATATCTTTGAGTGTTTTGTTTAAGGCATGACCGATATGAATATCTCCATTTGCATAGGGAGGACCATCGTGGAGGGTAAATGTTTCAACACCCTCTCTTTTTACTTTCATCTGCTCATACATATTAGCATCATACCATGCCTGATATCGTTTTGGCTCATTGTTTGGAAGATTCCCACGCATAGGAAACTTTGTTTTTGGTAGTAGTAGTGTATCTTTAAATTCCATTAGATTATACCTTATATAATAATTGGTGGGATTATAGCTAAAAGATGATTATACTCTGTAGATTTGATTTTTCTTCTTAAGATATATTATTTTATGTTCTATAATGTTTATATTATGTTATTTCTGCTAAAATGTTAACAACAAAATGAATTAGAAAAAGTTTTTAAATACTAGAATAGTTGCTAAAATTATTTTAGGAATTAAAGGAAAAGTTAATGAATAAAATCAAAGTAAAAGATAGTTATGTTAAAAATAGATGTTCTTAAAACTATTTCATTATTGTGGATTAGCTCTTTAGCTGGTGCTGGATTTGCATTTATTATGCAAGTTATTTTAGCACGCTACCTTACTCCAATTAGTTTTGGAGATTTTGTAGCAGCTTTAGCGACAACCACATTATTTGTTCCTCTAGCAGGTTTTGGAATATCTCAGTTTTGGTTAAAGGTGTTTGGTCAAGAAGGTAAAGTGGCTATTCGTTGGTTACCTTCTAGTTTTAAATTCATTTTACTTAGTACAACTACTGTATTTATTTTATTGATTCTTTGGGCACTATTGGGTCCACATAATATATTTATGAGAAATCTATTGTTAGCTTTTTCTTTTTATGTATGGGGGCAAGTAGCGATTGAGTTAATAAGTAGCAAATTACAACTTGAAGAGAGATATATGCATCTTGCGTTATGGCAACTTCTACCACACTTAACAAGATTAGTCCTAATCGTTAGTTTGGTCTTTTTAATGAATGAGATGTTTAATGCCGAAATGGTAGCAGACGTATATGCTGTTGTTGCAATATTATTTGCAATATCAGGGGGAATACAACTTGTAAATATGGTTAAAGGTAGCTTTGCACTAAAAGGCCACACTATAAATACTACTAAAATAACGTATATAAATCCAACTGTATATGAAATAATTACTCAAGCTTGGCCATTTGGATTAGCATCTCTGTTTCATTTAATCTACTTTCAAAGTGATATTATACTCGTAAAATATCTTAGTGGTAGTGAAGTAGCTGGTTATTATAATGTCTCCTTTACTATTATAGTGGCTATTTATATATTTCCAAGTGTCATCTATCAAAAGTTTTTACTGCCTAAAATACACCGATGGGCTCATCATGACAGGGAACGTTTTTATACAACATACCGCAAAGGTAACTTTATAATGTTTGTAATTGGTGTCATTGCAATGGTGCTTATCTGGTTATTATCATCATCGTTAATTCCTATTTTATTTGGAGATAAGTATATTGATGCTGTTGTGTTACTTAATATTTTAGCATTGTCTATTCCCATCATTTTTGTTGCTAGTAGTGTTGGAGCAACCTTGGTGACTCAAGAGCATATGAGAAAAAAAGTTAAATATATGGGATTGGTAGCAATTATAAACATCATACTAAATATAATACTAATACCTAGTTATGGTGCTATAGGAGCAGCAGTTGCAACAGTAATCAGTAATATCATGCTTTTAATTATTTTTTATTATGCCTCCGAAAAAATTGTTTTTAGAGGCATAATAAAAATTAAGGATATTTAAAATGAATATAATTTGGAAGAGTATAAGACCATATGGAAGAGTATTAAAAGCCCTAGAAGGGTTCATGTATGATTTAAAACGTTTTTATAAATATGCTGGTTGGCGTATTAATATGAGTGATAAAGATGTTAGAAATTACTATAGTGTTAAAGTTTATCATAGTCTTGAAAAAAGTTTAAGTTATAAAAATAGGAACATTGGTTCTGGATGGACAGATGCTTTTTTAATTCTAGAAGCGATTGAATATGCATTAAAAAGTAAAGAGATAGCTTTTCATGATTATTTGGCTTATGAGAGACTTATACAATTTATTAATCATCCTGATAATGCAAATACAGAAAATGCAAAAAAGATTCGTTCAAGACTAAAAGAGACTAAATATTTTCAAAATAGAGAAACAACACCTGCAACATTTAATTATAAGGAGAGTGACTATCAAAAAGGCATCTTGTCTAAACCTGAAGATTTTTTCTTTTCTAGATTTTCTTTAAGAGAATTTAAAGATGAAATAGTTGATGAAGACATTATTAAACATGCAGTTAAATTGGCAATAAAATCTCCATCGGTTTGTAATAGACAGCCTTGGCATATATACCATATCACTGATAAAATTACCAAAGAAAAAGCTTTAAAATATCAAGCTGGTAACCGTGGATTTGGAGATAAAATCCCAAATTTGATTATAGTTACTACGGATTTAAGAGCTTTTATTGCAGGGCAAGAGCATTATCAACACTGGATTGATGGTGGGATGTTCTCTATGTCATTTATTTGGGCCTTGCATTCACTTGGTATTGCATCATGCTGTTTAAATTGGAGTCAATCCCCCTCTAATGATAAGGCATTTAGAAAATTAATAAATATACATCCAGCACATACTATTAGCATGATGATAGCTGTTGGAAAACCTGATACTGAGAATATTGTATGCTCATCCAAAAGACGACCTCTACAGGAAGTGTATACCTTTATAGATAGTAATAAAGGAGAAGAAGGATGAAAATAGGATTAATTACAATTCATAATGCAAATAACTATGGTGCAGTACTTCAAACCTTTGCTTTGGTCAAAGTTCTTTCTACTTATGGCGATGTAGAGGTTATTAATTATAATAATCGGCATATATCTAGAGATTCTGATCTTATACGATTTTATCCGTCAATCCATGGATTATTAGGAACAGGAAAAGATATCTTTCGTATTATACCAAGACGCAAAGCTATTGGAAAGTTTCTAGAATTTATAAGTACATATTTAAATACTACAAAACTTTATAGTAAGGTGGAACTCAAACAAAATAAATTAGATAAATTTGACATCTATATATCAGGGAGTGATCAAATTTGGAATCCAGTATGTGTGAGTCGTGATAACTTGCTTGATCCAATCTATTTTTGTGATTTTACATCTTCTGGAAAAAAGAAAATATCATACGCCTCTAGTTTGGGTGCTCATCAGTTTTCTTCATCTGAAAAACGACAGCTAAAAATGTATTTAAAAGATTTTACTCATATTTCTGTACGTGAAAAAGATGCTCAACTATTTTTGAATGATCTATTGCCTTTGGAAGTTGAATATGTTTTAGATCCTACTCTATTACTATCTAAGCAAGAATGGTTAGATAGTTTTAAAATCAAAAAAAATGACTCAAGTGAAAAATATATTCTTTTATATTCAGTACCAAAAAGTAAATTATTAGGTAAAACAGTTGATTATATTTCTAAAAAACTAAACATGAAAGTTATTGCAATTAATCAAAGTCTAACCACTGGTGCAAAAGTTACTCAACAAATAAGAGATGCGGGACCTATTGATTTTTTAACTTATTTTTCATCAGCTTCTTTTGTAATTACAGATTCTTTTCATGGAACATGTTTTGCCTTGAATTTTGGTATTCCATTTGTATCTGTCTCTGCTGGAAAAAATATCAATAGAGTTCAAAGTCTTTTATCTATTGTTGGATTAGAACATATGATATTAAAAGAAGAAAAACAATTAAAAGAGATGAATTTTAAAATAGATTTTAGTTCAGCTCATGAAAAACTAAAAAAAGCAAAAGAGGAGTCTCAAAACTACCTCTCAAGAGCTGTACAAGGTTAATATGATGATTTTCTCTAGCTATTACAAAATAATAATAATAATGCTTAGTATATTATTCTTACCATCATTTGTTTATGTGGCTTTACAATCTTCATCATTGGCATTAGGTCTTCTTATTGGCTTTGGAATATGTTTAATTTTGGTTGGTAAGAATAAAATTCCTAAAATTAAAAATGAATTTGCTTATCTTTTATTTTGCTTGTTCCTTCTACAATTTTTATATTCATTATTGATGGGAGAAAGCATAGCATATGATAAGCAGTTACTTTCATTTGTAATGTTGATATTGATGTTTATTAGTTCTGCTTTTTATTCAATGGAAATACAAAAAGTTTCAGATGAAAATCTAATATCTTTTTTTAAAATATTATCTTTAAGTATTCTTTTTTTAGGTTTTCTTTCACAGTTTGTAAGTGTATCTTTTTTAAATTATTCAAGTTTCTCAAAAGCAGTTTTCCCTTATTCTGAACCTAGTCATTATGTTTTGGCGAGTGGAGGAATACTACTTGCTACTGGTTTCTTTGTGAGTTCTATACAAAGAGTATTATTATTAATCTCTTTAATATTTTTAACTATAAAATTTCCAAGTACATTATTACTGTTTTTATCAATTATTATGCTAATAACTTATTATTCATCAGATTTAAAAAAGGTATTTTTTCTTAGCACACTATTAGTGATTTCCTTTTTATTTATCAATAATAATTTTAAAGAGTTTAGCTATTTTTCGGAGAGATTAGATACCTCTTCTAGTAATCATAATTTGACAACTTTAGTATATTTACAAGGTGCTGATGATGCATACCAAAGTTTAATTGTAACAGATGGAATAGGTTTAGGATTTCAAAATATGGGTGCTTTGCCACCTAGTGATATATCTAAACTTATATACTCTTTATCAGGTCATTATAAAAATCGTAATGATGGAGGTTTTTTAGCCGCAAAAATTATTGGTGAGTTTGGGATAATAGGTTTGATGCTTATCATACTCTATATTAAAAAATTATATGAGTCTTTTTCCTTTTTAAGAAAAATAGCTTCAACTAAATTAGCTATATATCAAACCAGAAGTTGGCTTATACTTGCTCATTCAATAATCGTTGTGTTTTCTATTGAGATGTTTGTTAGAGGCTATGGTCCTTTTTCACCTGGTGTATTTTTAGTTATATTCTCATTGTTTCTTACACAAAAAGGAAAATCATGAAAATAATTTTAATCAATGCACTAGGTATTCAAGACTCTGGGGGTATAACAGTTTTAGAAAAAATGCTTCTAGAGTGCGTGGTCAAAGTTAAGTATAAATATTATATTTTTGTTTATGAACATTCAAATATTGATAATCTCATTTTAGAATTTACGCATTATAAAAGTCTTGTTTTTATAAAAATACAAAACAGAGGGATCGTTCATAGACTATATGTTGAAAATTTATATTTTAGTACTTTTGTAAAAGAAAAATCTATCTCTTTAATCTATAACTTTTCGGGGAGTAACCAGTTTATAACAAAAATACCTTCACTGGTGAAAGTTCAAAACCTAATGTTTTATTCTAAGAAGCTAGATGAAGTCTATAAAAGCTCTAATCTTCTAAAACTTTGGGTTAAGCAAATCTGGTTGAAAAGAGTTATGTTCCTATCAATGTTAAAACGAAGTACTTATATAGAGATTCAATCAGAGCACGTAAAAAATTCTTTGGAAGAGTTTATAAACGTTAAAGATAAAATATTTTACCTCAAAAATGACTTTTCTGCTGATAAACAAAATTTTAAAATTCCTAAAAATTATGACCTAGGAAAGAAACTTACATTTTTGTATATAGTTGGTCCACATTTCTCTTTTCCACACAAAAATATTCAAGATTTTGTAAAAGCCATGAGTACCCTTAAAGAGTCAGGTAAGGATTTTAATATTAAAATAACATTAAGCTTTGAAGAGATTAACAGTAGCCCATTGTGGAAGAGTTCGCTGAATGAGAATACTATTTTTACAGGTTACTTAAAAAATAAATATGAAATTCAAGCACTGTTTCAGGATAATACAGTTCTCGTTTCTACATCAATAATTGAAACACTTGGGTTACACGTTATAGAAGGTATTCAAAATGGTATTTTGTGTATTGCTCCTAATGAGTTTTATTCTAAGTCAGTTTATGGTGAGGAGTTATTAAAATATAAATTATTTGATGTAGAGATGTTGAACTATATTATTTCAAACATCTATACAATGACGGAAAAAGAGATACAAGCAAAAAATCAAAGTATACAAACATATATGATAAAAAATGAAGCTAACAAGTTTTATAATGTTGTAAATATATTTGATAAAATATTAGAGAAAGAAAATAATGTTTAAAAATAAAATACTTTTAATTACTGGAGGAACAGGTTCGTTTGGAAATGCTGTTCTAAGAGGTTTTTTAAATACAGATATAAAAGAGATACGAATCTTTTCTCGTGATGAAAAAAAACAAGATGATATGAGAAAAAGATACAACAATGACAAACTAAAATTTTATCTTGGTGATGTTCGTGATGTGAACTCTGTAAATGATGCTGTACGTGGAGTCGATTTTATATTTCATGCGGCTGCTTTAAAACAGGTACCTTCTTGTGAGTTTCATCCTATGCAAGCAGTAAAAACAAATATCATAGGTACAGAAAACGTACTTAATACGGCTATAAATGAAAAAGTAAAAAAAGTAATAGTTCTCAGTACTGACAAAGCAGTTTATCCTATAAACGCGATGGGAATAAGTAAGGCTATGATGGAGAGGGTTGCAGTTGCAAAAAGTCATAATCTTGATGATGGCAAAACAATGATAGCTTGTACTCGCTATGGAAATGTTATGGCAAGTCGGGGTTCTGTTATACCTCTTTTTATAGAGCAAATACGAGAAGGTAAAACTATTACTATTACAAATCCTGCAATGACTAGATTTATGATGAGTTTAGACCAAGCTGTTGACTTGGTTATGTTTGCATTTAATAATGGAGTTAATGGTGATATATTTGTTCAAAAAGCACCAGCATCTACTGTAGAACTTTTAGCAAATAGTTTAAAAAATATGCTCGGTAAACCTGAACATGAAGTAAAAATAATTGGTACACGCCATGGAGAGAAGCTTTATGAAACACTACTTACAAAAGAGGAGATGGTAAAAGCCATAGATATGAAAGAGTATTACAGAATCCCTGCTGACAATAGGGACTTAAACTATAACAAGTTTGTAGAAGATGGTAAAGAGGTTATTACAGAAGCTGGGGAGTATCACTCGCATAATACCCATAGGCTTAACGAAGAAGAGTTAAAAGCAATGCTCCTTGACCTATACGAGATTCAAGATGAGCTAAAAGAGTTTAGGGTTATTTAGATGAAGGTGCTTATAACTGGTTCAAATGGATTTATCGCAAAAAACTTGATTGAGCATCTTAAAAGAGATGAAAATATAAAACTGTATCTCTTTAGTAGAAAAGACTCTTTAAACCTTTTGGATGCTTATATAAAAGAGGTTGATTTTATATTTCATCTTGCTGGGGTAAATAGACCCCAAAGTGTTCATGAGTTTTATGAGGGTAATAGTGCTTTAACTAAAAGTATTATAAATATTTTAGTAAAAGAAGGAAAAACTACACCTATTGTTTTATCTTCATCTACTCAGTCAGCTTTAGATAATAATTATGGTAAAAGTAAATTAGAAGCGGAAAATATACTCTTAGAGTATTCTCAAAAGAGTAAAGCAGATATATATATTTATCAACTTCCAAATATTTTTGGTAAATGGTCAAAGCCAAATTATAATTCTGTTGTCTCAACGTGGTGTCATAATATTGCCAATGATTTAGAGATAAAAATTAACAATAAAGATACTAAATTAAATTTAGTTTATGTAGATGATGTCGTAGAATCTTTTGTAGAAAAATTAAAAAATAGAAGTGATGATAGATATGTTAATATAAAAAATATAATTTATAAAAAAACATTGGATGAAATAGCAGAGTTACTTTATCAGTTTAAAAAAAATAGAAAAACTTTGGTTATTCCAAATGTTGCATCTGGATTTAATAGAGCATTGTATGCTACTTATCTTAGCTATTTACCTACAAATGATTTTTCTTATGAGCTAAAAGGCCACCAAGATGATAGGGGAACATTTTATGAGATAATAAAAACAGTTGATAGTGGACAATTTTCACTCTCTACAACAGCACCAGGAATTAAGAGAGGAAGCCATTATCATCATACAAAAAATGAGAAGTTTTTAGTTGTTAAAGGTGAAGCGCTTATCGAGTTTAGGCATATTGTTACAAATGAAAAAGTTAGCTATAAAGTTAGTGATAAAAAAATGAAAGTTGTAGAGATGATACCAGGGTATACACATAATATCAAAAATATTGGTGACGAAGAGATGGTACTCTTTCTTTGGGCAAATGAGAATTATGACAACAGTAATCCAGATACATATTTTTTAGAGGTATAAGATGATAAAAAAATTAAAAGTAATGACAATAGTCGGTACGCGTCCCGAAATAATAAGACTCTCATCGGTAATCGCAAAATTAGAAGAGTCTACTGCTATTGAGCATATATTGGTACATACTGGACAAAACTATGATTATGAGCTTAATGAAGTTTTTTTTAATGATTTTAATTTGAGAAAACCAGATTATTTTTTAAATTCAATTGCTAAAAGCCCAACTGAAACAATAGGTAAAATTCTAATATCAGTTGATTCTATTATGAGCAAAGAGAATCCTGATTCTGTATTAATTCTTGGTGATACAAACTCTTGCCTTTGTGCGATAGCTGCAAAAAAAAGGCATATACCTATTTTTCATATGGAATCTGGAAATCGTTGTTTTGACCAAAGAGTGCCAGAAGAGTCTAATAGAAAAATAGTTGACCATATAGCTGATATCAATATGACCTACAGTGATATAGCTAGAGAGTATTTACTTAGAGAAGGTTTACCTGCAGACAGAATAATAAAAACTGGAAGCCCAATGTATGAAGTAATAAATAATAAATTAAAAGATATTGAAGCTTCTACTATCGTGAATGATTTAAAACTTTTAAAAGGTCAGTATTTTGTGGTTTCTGCCCATAGAGAAGAGAACATAAGTTCAGATAAAAATTTTTTAGATTTGGTAGATACTATTAATACTATTTCAGATATTTATAAATTACCTGTAATAATATCTACTCACCCTCGTACAAGAAAGAAAATAGAAGAGTTTGATATTAAATTTAATAGCTTAGTGTCTTTGATGAAACCAATGGGTTTTAATGATTATGTCAAGTTACAAAAAGATTCAAAAGTTGTTTTAAGTGATAGTGGAACGATAAGTGAAGAGGCATCTATTTTATCTTTTCAGGCATTAAATATAAGAGAAGCACATGAAAGACCAGAAGCTATGGAAGAGGCAAGTGTGATGATGGTAGGACTCCAAAAAGATAGAATACTACAAGGAGTTGAGATACTAGATACTCAAGAAGATGATACTCTTCAAAATGTAGCTGACTACAGTATGCCAAATGTTTCTGATAAAGTTTTGAGAATTATCTTATCTTATACAGACTATATTAATAGAACTGTTTGGAAGGAGTTTTAACATGAAGATATGCATCATAGTAGATGATTATATGCCTAGTAGTATAAAAATTGCTGCAAAAATGATGCATGAGTTAGCTTGTGAACTTGTACATTTAGGGCATAAAGTAAGTGTAGTTACTCCTGATATTACTGTTTCTTCAGTAAGTATTGAAAAATTAGATGGTGTAAACATATATAGATTTCATTCAGGTGAGATTAAAAATGTCTCTAAAGTAAAAAGAGCGATAAATGAGACATTGCTATCTTGGAATGCATGGAAAGATACCAAGGATATACTTAAAAATAATCCTCATGATTTAATAATATATTACTCTCCAACTATTTTTTTCGGTCCGTTGGTTTATTTATTAAAAAAAGAATGGAATGCCAAAAGCTATTTGATACTAAGAGATTTCTTTCCTCAGTGGACAATAGATAATAAAATACTTAACAAACACTCTCCTATAACATACTATTTTAAATTTTTTGAAAGAATAAACTATACTGTTGCAGATACAATAGGTATAATGTCAGAGAAAAATTTAGAATGGTTTAGAAACTATTATAAAACAGATAAGCCCTTAAAAGTCTTATACAATTGGACTAATTTGCAAATATCTGATAGATATAGAAAAGAGCTGGGAGTAGAAGATAAGGTTGTGTTTTTTTATGGTGGAAATCTTGGTCATGCTCAAGATATGATGAATATAGTTAGACTCGCTATAAATATGAAATATGAGAAGAACGCTCATTTTATTTTAGTTGGTGCAGGTGATGAGTATGAACTTATACAAGAGAATATAGAGAGGGAAAATATGAAAAATATTACCCTATTACCTTCGGTTGACCAAGAAGAGTTTAAACAGATGCTAACAGAGTTTGATGTAGGTCTGTTTACTTTAAATAAAAATCATATCACACATAATTTTCCAGGGAAGCTTTTGGGATATATGGTAAAAGAGATGCCGATACTTGGAAGCGTTAATCCTAATAATGACCTGAAAAATATTTTAGAAGAGTTTGATGCTGGATTGGTTACAGTTAATGGAGAAGACCAACTGTTTTATGAAAATGCAAAAAAACTTTTAGATGAAGGATTTAGGCTACAAATGGGAAGAAATGCCAAAAGACTTTTGGTAGATAGGTTTTCTGTTACTAATGCTGTTGAGAAAATAATAGATTGACTCTTCTACTAAATCTACTGCTCTTATGCGAGAGAGCAGAGATAAAACGTTAATTTAAATCATAATTTTTCCTTGAATTTATAGGTATTTAAGAGTAGTTGAATATTTTTAAAGCCATAGAGTTCAATACTCTGTTTTAAATTAGTTAAAAATGATTTTTTTGTAAAATTTTCTTTGATAACAATTAGATTTATATCGGTAAATTGCATAAAATATAAACTCTCTTCCACCATCATTAGTGGTGCAGCATTAATAAAAATATAGTCATAGCTTTTCTCCAATGTTGATAGCATAAGTGTCAACTTTTGAGACAAAAGAAGCTCTGAAGGGTTTGATATCTCTTTTCCTGTGAAGATAATATCAAGATGTTGATACTCTGTTTTAAAAATTATATCTTCAACATTGTCTCTATGGTTTAGATAAGTGCTTATCCCCTTTTTAGACTTTATGTTAAAATATTGATGTAATGTAGGTTGATATAGGTCTAAATCTACAATAATGGATTTATACCCTGCTAGTTGAAAAAGATGACTTAAATTTAGTATAATCTCTGTTTTTCCTTCATTAGGCATACTTGATGTTACAAGTAGACTATTTCCTTTACGTTTATTGGTAATAAGTTGAAGTTTTGTTCGAAGCTTACGAAAATATGTGGTTAAAATAGAGTTAGGATATTCAATAACTTCAAAAGCACTGTTTTTTTTCAAAAATAGAGGTATCTCTCCATATATAGGTAAAGAGGTTAACTCTTGTATATCTTTTATGGTTTGTATTTTTCGACTTAATCTATTTCTAAAATAAGCGATAAAAATACCCAATATTAGACCAATTATTCCAGATACCATAAGAATCTTAGCTTTTTTAGGACTAATAGGCTTTCTACTTGAATATGCTGAGTCAATAATCTCATAATCGGAGAGGGTTGCAACTTTTTTCAAATCATTTTCAGATTTTTTTTCAAGAAGATAAGCGTACATCTTTGCATTAACATCATAGTTTCTTTGAAACTGAATAAGCTGTTTCTCTTTTTTTGGTAGTTTTTCTAATTTTTTCTCATTTCTATTTCTCTGCTTATAGAGTCCCTTTTGCTGTTGATTCATATTTTGTTGTAGACTTTTTATATTGCTATAAACTTTATTTTGGTTCTTTCGTATTTGAGTTTCTAGTAGTATTAAGTCAGGATGTTTTTTAGTAAATTTTATACTTAATGTATCTATGTTCTGTCTCATATCTTCTATTCTTTGAATTAGTTCAATGGTAGGCAGTTCATCTAAAGCTTTTAAAGTAGGTATCATATCTTCTAAATATTGACTATTTTCTGAAAGTATTAGTAAGTTTTTAATCAAACTTTTTTTGATTTTATTCTCTTCTATTTTTATCTCTATCGAATTCAATCTCTCAAGCAGTAATCTTGACTGTTTTGTAGGTTCAATAACCTTATTTTTTACTCTATACTCTTGAAGTTGTATCTCTGATTTTCCTAATGTCTTCCCTGTTATTTGAAGTTGTTGATTTATAAATTTTAAAACTTTATTGTTTTCTCTATTTTTATTGGTAACGCTCTCTGCTAAATAGACATCAATCAGTCCATTGATATAGGCATTAGCTCTTTTAATTGAGCTATCCTGATAGGAGAGTTTAATGATAGAGACATCCCTATTAAGTTGAGATATTTTAAGTCTTTTTTTTACTATATTCTCATAGATATCTCTATTGCCTCCATTGAATTTAAAATATATAGGCGAAGAGAAGTTTGATTCTTTTTTAACTGTACATTTAAAATCTTTAAGCTGAATCTCTTGATTATATTGAAAAAGCTGACTTATCCCACTCTTTTTTTCTTCAATTTTAAATCCATTCTCCTCTGGGTGTAAAATAAACTTTTTTCCAATTGTTTTATCATTATAAATGGTAATATTTTGAATTTCAATGGGTGAGTTTACAAAAAATTCAACTTGTTTGTAACCCTCTTTTGCAAAATATTGTACTTCCATATTTAATTTATTGATGGCTTTATCACTGATATAAAAGCTATTTAATATGGCAATCTCCTGCTCTATATTACTAGCACCTGATTGAGATAATGCTCTGATTATAGGGTCTTGAAGGGCTAAATTATTTAGACTCTTATCTGTTTTTATTTTTATTGTAGCTGAGGATTCATAGGTTGGAGGTATAAAATAAAGATAGATGCTAGTCAATGATAAAACCATAAAAATAATAAAAAGAATAGACCATTTATATAGCAAAATTATTTCAACAAAATCTAGAAAAAATATATAATCCTCATCATCATCTCTTTCTCTCATGCTTTCTATTCTGTTCATCTCTTAATCTCCTTAATTATATAAAGTAATTTAAATTAAATATATTTCAATATTATACCACTATTTTAAACATAAATAAATTAAAAATATTGTTTTCATATTAAAATCGTGCTATTATTTAACTATTCATATTTTTGATAAAATAGATAGTTAGTAACATCTTACTAATTTAACTAAAAAATGCCCCTATGTAGAACTGTCAAATATTTAAACTATAAGATTAATACTATATACTAGTCCAATTAAAAATATCATATGGTCAAATGGCTATATTTCGGGGGCAACATAGACATGACGCAACATAAAAAACTAATATTAGTATTACTTTTACTCTTTTCTGTTTTAATAGCAACAGGGTGCTCTTCAATAGTAAATAAAAAAAATATAAATTTACCTTTAGAGAAAAAATATGCTATTAGCTCTTTTTGGAACTATACAGAGACACCGATGGCAGGACTTAGGGCAGCTACTATTATGGAGTCTGTTTTGGCACAAAAAAATATTCATATCATCTCTTTAATTGGGGGAGGAGATGAACTTACACTCTCTAGTACCAAAAGTAGTTTCTTAGAAAAAAAAAGAGCCAATGCAAAGGCTTTGGGGGCGGATTATCTCATAATTGGAAATGTACAAGAGTGGCGATACAAGACAGGAATTGATGGTGAGCCTGTGGTGAGTTATGGTATTAAGGTAATTAACCTAGAAGATAACACTACCATTTTTAATGGACTTGGAGCAAAAAGTGCTTGGGGGTATAAATCAATTAGTATTGTAGCACAAGAGATTGCCAAAGAGTTAACACCTCAATTTGTTAAGTAGAAATAGCATTATATCATGACATTACAAAAACGTTCCGTTATTCTTAAAGCCTTAGAGGTTGGTTTCTTTTCACTTGCTATTATTGCTATTGGATATTTCTTTGATAAGAAAGACCCTCTACTCATTCATTATGAGTTCTCTTTTCTTATTTTGTGGTTGGCAATTATAACACTTTTCTATGGTTTAGCAATGGGACTGGTGATGTGGACCTCATTTGTGGCTGTTTCTATTTTTTTATATCTTGATGACCTCATTTTTACCACTGTACTTCTTGAAAACTTAGCCTTTGTGTTTCTTTTTGGACTCTTTTTCTCCAGTTTACACAATCAGATAGATAAATATGAGATTAAGACAAAATATCTACAACTTCGCCTAAAAGAGTTAACTTCGGCATTTTTTACACTGAAAATTTCACATGATAAACTAGAATCCATCTATATTACCCAACCTGCCTCTTTTCGATTTGTTATATATGATATCTTGGAAAGTTGTGAACATAATACACCAGAACTTAGTGCTAAAAACACCCTAAAGGTACTCAAGAAATTCTTTGGGGTTAACTCAGCAATGATTTATAGGGTCAAAAGAGATAAACTACATATACCTCTCTCCTCTATTGGTAATATTGATACCACGGTTAGTAGAGAGGATACCCTTATAGAGGAGAGCCTCTCTAAAAAAAAGGCTATCTATCTAAAGGATTTGGAAGATAAAGAGCAGACCAACTATATTTATGCTGTGCCTTTTTTAGATAAGCGTGACGATATAGTGGCAATACTTATCGTTAAAGAGATCCCTTTTCTTTTTTATAATGAGGATACACTTCTTAAAATCAACGTTGTTTTTAATTATATCTGGACAGAGTATAAAAAAAGAGCCTCTCTTGATGCCATTCGCCTAAAAAATAGCACCACCTTTTCATTGGACAACAATAATCATGAACGACAAGATATTGTAGATTTTAAACTCGAAGTAGTACGACTTACTAATATTCTTGATGGATTTGGTATAGAGAGTCGCATCTATGCCATATCAACACAGAGTGAGCATCTTGACAGAGAAATAAAAGATTTTCTCTATCAAAATGATAGCTTAGATATTTTAGACCAACATGTTGACATCAAGTGTGGGGATAACTATATACATTTTATTCTTTTTCCATTTCTTTCGATTCCCAATATTCATAAGATAGCCAAAAGATTTAATCACGCGTTAGAGGAGATTGAAGAAAACTCAAGAGTAACACGATTAGAAGAGGAGATAGAGAAGGAGTTGAGTGCGCTTAACTACCAAAAATTACAAAAAAAGCATATTAGTGTAAAAAATTTCTCTACACTTTTAGAGGAGTACCACTGTGTTAAATAGTTTTGACATTAATAGTTTTGACATTAATAGTTCTCATCTAATAATGCTCCTCCAAGAGACAAACTCATGGGAGAAAATCCTATTGTTTATCTTAGTAGAGAGTCTCTTCTGGATAGTTTTTTCTCTTATTTTAATCCAATTTTTACCAAGAAAATATAAAAAATACAAAAAAGAGATTTTTCTATTTTTTGTGGTTATCAATGTGGGATTGATGCTTATTGGGGTACTTCTCACCCTAATCATGATACTCTTTGGACTCTCATGGGCAACCCATCGGATTAGTCGCCCTAGCTATGAAACCATCTATTTTGAGGAACAGGCATCTGAGTTTCCCATGGTTTACAGTGAGTTTCACGAGGGTATATTGGTACTAAAAAGTGAGCAACAAGACCATATTACCAGTGATGAAAAGATTAAATCATTAAAAATTCTCTATGATAGCAACGCACAGGGAAATATTGGACAAATTCAGCACTTTTTATCTGACAGTTCAGATGAAACCAGACTCTATGCTTTTGCACTTATCTCTACCTTTGAGAAGAGCCTAAACCAACAGATAAAAGAGCTTCAAGAGAAAATCTCATACGCACACAGTCATAAACTTCAAGAGCGATACCAGTTTGAGTTGGCACAGGTCTATTGGCAGTTTATTTTTCATGGGGTTGCGAATGAACAGCTAACAGGGTTTTATACACAAAAAATAGAGAACATACTCAATACCATTGAATCCAACAGCTCTGCATTTATACTTTTGGGGAAAATTAAAATCTTTAACAAAGAGTACAACGAGGCTGAGGGTTATTTTTATAAAGCCATAGCCTTAGGTGTACCCAAAGAGGTTCTTTTCACTTTTTTTGCAGAGATTAAATATAATCAAAAAAAATACAATGAGATTGCAGAGTATATTTTGCCTGATGAGTTTAATATTGATTTGAGGCTTAAACCACTAATTAACATATGGAGGAGTACATGAGAGTTGTAATAGATAAGGATGACGTTGATATTCTTATCCCGTGTGAGGGAACCTATCCCTATGTCAGAGGTGGGGTCTCTTCATGGATAGCACAGCTGATCACAGGAATGCCCCAATACCGTTTTGGCATCGTTTTTATTGGAAGCATTCAAGCCGATTATTCCCCAAAGCCTCTATTTGAATTTCCCGACAACTTAGTCTTTATGGTAGAGCTTTTTATGTTTGAAGAGGAGGAAAAACCTCGTATCAAAGCCAAAAATGGAGAGGTTCAAGATTTTAAAACCTTGGAGAAACTTCACGATTGGTTCAAGAGTAGCGATAAAACTTTTGAGTTTCCCAAAGAGGTTCAAAAATTAGATTTTTATCTCAATAAAGCAGATGAAACTACCTTTTTATACAGCCGAGAGGCATGGTACTATATTAATAATAAAAATGAGGAGAACTGTTCTGAAATCTCTTTTTTAGACTATTTTTGGTCAGTAAGAAGTATCCATATTCCTATCTGGAAGATGGCAAAACTTGCAAAGTTCTTAAAAGATAAAGGACGAATTATTCACTCTCCCTCTACAGGATATTCAGGGTTTCTATCTACACTTATCTCTTATGATACAGGTAAACCTTTTATTTTAACCGAACATGGTATCTATACAAAAGAGCGTAAAATTGACCTTATTTCAAGCTCCTTTAATCTATACAAAAAACTAGATTTATTTCGAGAATCTGCCGAGGACAATTACATTCAAAGTATGTGGGTAAAGTTTTTTGAGGGAATTGGAAAAATGGCCTATAATCGTGCCAATCCTATTTTGTCTCTTTTTTCGGTGGCAAAAGAGACACAAATAGTGTATGGGGCAGAGCGTGAACTCTGTACAGTTATTCCAAATGGTGTTGATATTAAACGACTTGGAGCAACCTTGCAACATCGTCCTAAAGATATCCCAAAGGTTATTACCCTTATTGGACGGGTGGTTTCCATTAAAGACATTAAAACCTTTATTAGAGCCATTAGGGTCACTGCCAACGTGATACCTGAAGTGGAAGCATGGATAGTCGGTCCCGATGATGAGGAGTTGGAGTATGCTGAAGAGTGTCGAGACCTCATCGAGATACTTGAAGTTAAAGAGAATATTAAATTTTTAGGATTTCAAGATATTAGTAAAATTTTACCTCAAAGTGGACTTCAGACACTGACCTCCATTAGTGAGGGGATGCCATTGGTAATTTTAGAAGGATTTGCAGCAGGTGTGCCGTGTGTGAGTACCGATGTGGGGTCATGTAAAGAGCTTATCTATGGAGGAGAACAAAAAGGAGACAAAGAGCTGGGAAAAGCAGGGGTTATCTGTCAAATTGCCAATGTCAAACAGCTCTCGGATGCTTATATTGCACTTTTTAGTGATGAAGATAGATGGTATGAAGCACAAAGGATTGCCCTAGAGAGGGTCAATAGATTTTATACCCAAGAGATATTTTTGGACAACTATAAAAAGGTCTATGAGGAGACTTTTGAAGCATTAGAAAATAAATTAGAAAGTCAATTCAAAAAGCAAGAGGAAAATAGTTAATGGCAGGAATAGGATTTGAACTTAATAAGATTCTCAAAGAAAGGTCTATCTCAGCTGTTATAAAAACATTTGGATATTCAGCTATTTTAAGTTCGGGTCCATGGGTTATCTCCATGATTATCATCTTGGCAATTGGACTTAGTAATGTTTACTTTTTTCAGGATGGAACTCCCAAAGAGACCATGCTACAAGCCTCGGTAACCTATGTCTCTGCATTGGCATTAAGCTCTGTCTTTACAGGGTTTTTTCAACTTCCCTTTACGCGATTTATTGCGGATAGAATCTACGAGGGTCGTTTTTATCTGGTCTTGCCCAATTTCTTAGGGATGCTTCTTGTCACTATTGGTACAGGTTTTTTTATAGCTCTTGTTTTGGCAATGTTTCTCTTTGAGACACAAAGTAACCTCTTTATTCTACTCTACACAGCACTTTTCGTAGTACTCTCCTGTGTCTGGATGGCAAATATTTTAGCAGCGAGTTTAAAACTCTACAAGCACGTCATTATCTTCTATCTCTTAGGATATATCACAATTTATATCTCCTCAATGTTTTTAAAAGAGCAGGAGCTTATTGGATTGCTTATCTCCTTTATTATTGGGAACAGTATCCTTTTTATTTTATTATTTTTGGGGATTATCTACTACTACCCATCTTTTAATAAAAATAATAAAAAATTTATTCGTTTTGATATGTTCAAGCAGAACTATGGAAAGTTTTACTGGAAACTGGCATGGTCGGGAATGCTATATAATATCGCCATTTGGATAGATAAAGTCATCTTTTGGTTCTCTCCACTTGTTGGATACATGGTCATTGACAAGCTTCATGCCTCTATGGTGTATGATTTTCCTATCTTTTTAGCCTACCTCTCGATTATCCCTGGTATGGCTATCTTCTTCTTTCGACTGGAGGTTGATTTTGCAAAATCCTATGAATACTTCTACCGTGCCATTAACAAGCACGGCACACTCCGACAGATAAAACGTCACAAACAGGGCATGATAGATGCGGTAAAGAGAAGTATTCATGAGGTACTCTTTGTCCAAGGTATTTTTAATATATTTCTCTTTTTGGGGGCAGAGCAACTCTTTGAGTTACTGCTTTTACCCAAACTATATCTGCCTCTTTTTTATGTTGACGTTATAGGGGTACAATTACAGTTAGGATTCATGTCTATTTTGGCATTTTTATACTACCTTGACCGACAAAAAGAGGCACTCTACTATACCCTCTTTTTTGTCTTAATCAACGCTGTTTTAACATGGATTAGTATTCAACTCGGTCCTTATTTTTATGGGTATGGCTACAGCATTACCCTACTTATTTTATTTGTTTCTAGTATATTAACACTCAATAGAATTTTACAGGAGTTGGATTATGAGACCTTTATGTTGCAGTAAAATAACAGAGCTATTTGGAAACGGAGGCTTTCGCCCCGAACAATGGAGTCAAAGCCATCCTATTCTAAATCTTTTAAGATATCTATTAGACTTCTTGCAAAACTCTTTGGAATCGGAGACTTTAGTCCCGAACAAAATGAGGCTAAAGCCATCGGTTCCTAGTTTTGCAAGATATTTATTGATAACCGTGCTATTTCTAGCAACAACGTTAATGGCTAATGAACGTTACGCGTTTATTTATAGCAAAAATATAGATGATACCTTTATAAATTTCTATGACAAAGTTATTGTCGAAGCGGACGCGATTGATAATATCTATGCCATTCGTCACCCTAAAAAGATGGTTGCCTATGTGAGTGTGGGTGAGATAGAGCCGTGGAGAAAAACCAAAACTAAATATAAGAAATCATGGGTTATCTCAAAAAACAAAACATGGAACTCGTTGGTTGCTGATTTAGAAAAAAAGGCGTATCAGGAGTTTATCTTTGAACGTCTGGAGTCACTTTATAAAAAAGGGTATAGAAACTTTTTTTTAGATACTATGGATGCGTATCATGTGACAGCAAAAGAGAAAAAACTTTTTAAGAGACAACAAAAAGCACTTATCTCCTTTATCCATAAACTACATCAAAAATATCCTGATGCAAAAATTATTATGAACCGTGGATTTGAGCTTTTAAAAGAGGTTCATAATGAGATAGATGCCGTGGTGGCAGAGAGTCTGCTTAGTCGTTATGACCATGCAAAAAAAGAGTATCTTGAAGTTCCAAAATCCGATAGGGAGTGGCTTCTTGATAGATTTGAAGAGGCAAAGAGGTATGGACTAGAGGTTATCTCTATTGATTATACGAATAAGAGTACAAAAGAGAGACGTGAAATTGCCAAAAAGATAAAAAAACTAGGAGTTATTCCTTATGTAACCGATGGACTTTTACAAGAACAAGGAGAGTGTGAAATAGAGAGGGTAAGAAGAGATGTTTTAATCTTATTTAACTCTTCAATGTTCAAAGATAACAATGCTGTCTATTCAGATGTACATCTTTTAGCCTCTATGCCATTAGAGTATTGGGGATATATACCTATATTATATGATATCTCTACCAAAGAGCTACCCAAGCGTGTAGAGGATAGATATCACTCTGTTATTGTTTGGAGTGAGGGGGCAACAAAAAACAATGAAAAACTATACACTTGGGCAAAATCTCTAAAAGAGAAACAGATTAAAATACTATTTTTAAATAGTTTTGTATTTAAGCCAACCCCTACAAGACTCAAAACATTTGGACTTAGTACAAAGGAGAACAGTAATGGTTTTATAGATAAAGTAGCCATAGAGTACAGACCACCCTATAAAGCATATGAGGTGTCTGCTTCTATTGAGTATGAGGATGAGTTGATTTTGGCAAAGGGTGCTAAAGAGGTGATAACAACACACTATAAAGATGGTCAAAAGAGTATGCCCATTGCCATTACTCCTTGGGGGGGATATGCACTCAATGGTGCTTTTTTAGAGAGTATCGTACATGAAAACTTTTGGACAATCAACCCTTTTATTTTTTTTAAAGATGCACTAAGACTCGATAGCATTCCTGTACCTGACCCCACCACAGAAGCGGGTAGACGAATCCTATTTATACATATTGATGGTGATGGTTTTATGGAGATAGTGCGTACCGCACCCAAACAGTTGGCATCTGAATTTCTACTAGAACATATCTATAAAAAATATCAAGTTCCTCAAACCATCTCATTGGTACAAGGAGAGGTAGATAGCATTGGACTATATCCCAAACTTAGTCCACGTATGAAAAAAATTGCCAGAGAGATTTATAAAGTCCCTTGGATAGAACCTGCTAGTCACACCCTCTCTCACCCATTTTTTTGGGGTCAAGCTGATAAAAATTTAGAGAAAAAGAAAAATACTTTGGAATCTGAGACTTTAATCCCAAATAAAGCAAGTCTAAAGCCATCGGTTCCGAAAGATAAAAATATAAGTAAACAATCAGAGGGACACTACCACCTGCCAATTCCAAACTATGAGTTTGACCTAAAAAGTGAAACCAAAGATAGTGTTGATTTTGTACTCGGGTTAGCACCTGCATCAAAACAGAAAGAGAGAGTTATTTTTTGGAGTGGTGATTGTCTGCCAACACGTGTAGTATTGGCATATTGTGAAAGAGATGGTATTTTGGGAATGAACGGGGGAGATACCACCATTAAAAAGAGTGACCCATGGCTTAGTCATCTTGCACCTTTTGGGGTACAAAGAGAGGAGTATTGGCAAATCTATACAGGTCAACAGAATGAAAATGTCTATACCAATGATTGGCTAGGCCCATTTTGGGGATATCGTGATGCCATTGAGACCTTTAAAATAACAGAAGAGCCATACCGAATAAAACCCATTAATATCTATTATCACTTCTATTCAGGATCTAAACTCGCCTCCTTTAAAGCCCTAGATGAGGTCTACTCATGGGCAATAGCACAAAAAACCTCAAAACTCTACGCCTCCCAATATATCAAAAAAGGACGGGGTTTTTATCAAACCTCTATTGCCAAAACCAAAGGTGGTTTTGAAATTAGAAACGCTGGATTTTTACGCACGGTTCGTTTTGATAAGAAGATTTATGTTGATATGAAAAAAAGTATTGGCGTGGCAGGATACAACCATCATAAAAACCAAAAGAATAGATACACTACCTATGTAACGTTAGATAGCCGTAAAAACCATTTTGTTCTCTTAAGTGAGTATCCACAAAATAGCCCCCACCTTATAGATTCTAACGGGTGGGTAGTCACTGCCGAGCAAGAGCAGAATATCTATAAGTTTGTATTAAAATCCAACATACCCCTAGAGGCAAATTTTTTTATGCCAACAATGTGTAGACTGTTACCTATAGAGGGGTTTAAGATAGACATTTTAGATAAAAAAGTATCTATTTTTACAGATAATAAAAATGGAGTATCCCTTGTATTTGAGTGTCAATAACAAAAATATAAGTGGTTCTATTCTCTCAAAAAGAGAGATATTGGGGATTATTATAGTTTTCTCTTTTGTGCTATATTTGCTCTTCCCAAAAGATAATATTGACCAAATTCTTGAGGGAAAAGGGAAAAATACCAACCTTTCCATCAATTATTTAGAGAGTATGTTGCTCTACTACCCTGATAATAAAAAACTTAAAATTCTTCTTATCCAAAATTATACCCGTGCCCAAAAAAATACCAAAGCATTGGAGTTGACAAATCAATTAATTTCCACAACCAAGGATAAGAAGCTTTTAAAAGAACTCTATAAAACACAATATCTTCTAATGAAAGATTTATATTTTGAAACAGATAACCAATATCTTTTAAGGAGTCTAAAAGAGAAGCTATTCAAATATTTTCTCTTTACAAAAGGAGAGAGAGACTACACCTTTTTCTTTATTGAGTCTGCACAACTTGACTTCCAAAAATTAAAATATGTCTCTATGAAAGGGTTTTTAAAAGAGCAACCCGAGATGGTCACCTATCCTTTGGAAAAAGAGGCATTTACCCAAGCCTTAGCCTTAAATTTCAAAGAGGATGCCTACAATTATCTCCTGAATCTATTAAACTATAAAGAGGTTGAGCCTGAAATAGAGAACTATGCTCTAAGCCTTATGCTAGAGCGTAAAGAGTATCCAAATGTAGAGAAGTTAGCAACTAAAATTTTTTTAAAAAGTGTGACACGTGAAGAGCAAATTAGATATTTCAATATCGCTTTGGGTGCTATTATTCATGAAGCAAGTAGTGATATTAAAGAGAGAATACTCTCTTTAATATCACTATATCAGTCTCGTATCCCACTAGAATCTTCAGATATTGTTTTTCTTATCAAAGCATTGTTACAAGTAGGCGATATCAAGGAGGCTTCTCGTTTTTCTATCGTTGCATTTAAAAATCATCCCGATAAATTTAACCAAGAAGTAACTAAAGAGGCGGTTAAAACGCTTATTTACAATCAAGAATTGGCTCCTGCCTTAGCAATATCTCTCTTTGCCAAAGATAAATTTAAGAGCATAGAGTGGTTAGATAAAAGTATTCAACTCTCATTATGGCAAGGGAAAATGAGAGAGATAGTTGCACTTAATATAGAGGGATATCGTCACTATAAAAATCCAAAATATGAACGTTATCTATTGAAATCATGTAACATGAACAGTGCTTATGAGATATTAGGAGAGATATACACCAATAAGTTAGAGCATGGGGACTACAGCGTCATTAAAAAAGTTGCTGAGTATTATGAGTATACAGGAGAGATTAACCAAGCAGAGAGCTATTTTAATGCCTTACTCCAGAAGGTTAAACGTCAAGATATACATAAACAAGCCATACTATTCTCCTTTAAAAACAGCCACTATAAAAAAGGTTTAGAGTTATATAGCAGATATAGAGAGTTTTATGGTATGGATAAAACGTTACAAGAGCAGTCTGTTCAGAAACTCATTGCATTAAAACGCTTTAAAGAGGCGTATGGGTTTGCAAAAGAGTTAAAAGAGGACAGACGACTTAGCGACTTAGGATGGCTACAGAAAGATTATAAATACATACAAAAAACCCTATGGAAAAAAGAGAGAGCCAACCATCTAAAATATGCCCAATATGATAGACTCATACGTTTAGATAGTGCATTAAATGAGGGTAAAGAGCTTGAATATCTCTACAAAAAACTCTGGAAAAAAACAAGAAAAAAGAACTATCTTACTGCTCTTTTTTATCTCTATTTGGATAAAAAAGAGCTAATAAAAATAAAAACCTTATTAAGCACACTAGAGCCAAAAGAGAGAGGGTATCTTGAGAGAAATGTCCATTATCAAATTGCTATGGCAAACTACTTTATCCAATGTGAAGATATCCCCTCTGCAATGCGTACCTTTAAAAAGGCACTAGATATCAATCAAGCAGATGCCTCCACTCACCAAGCCTATTTGTGGTTCTTGCTGGACAATGAACTAATCTCCCCATTAAAAAAAGAGCTAACCCTACTCAAAAAAAATTATAAGCTCCAAAGAGAGGTTGGTTTTCCCTCCGTGGTAACTGCACTAAAACTACAACAAGGTGATTTGGCACTTAAGTGGCTCACTCCCCTTCTCAAAACATCCAATCAGATAGAGTATCAGGTCATTTATGCTGATTTATTGGAGTTTCAAGACCGAGGTGAGGGGGCAAAAAGTATAAGACGGCAACTCTTTAAAAGTCTAAATAAAAAGATAAAAAATAATCCAAAACTACTCCAAGATAGAGAGTTTGCAAGGGTATATTTAGGATTAATGATGCGTTACACCACGCCCTATGCAAAACAAGCTCTCTATTTTAAAAAATTCAAATCCCTCTTTAGCGAAGAGGAGTTTATGCAGATAGAGATAGGAAAATATACCTATCGTGGTAACAGTGAGATGGTTCGATATTTGTCAGATAAAAATAGGTTAAATATCCCATGGTTAAACCTTTATTTGGCGATGAGCCTAGATAACAATCAAAAAAAACAGAATCTTTTAGAAAAATATAGTGATATCTTACCTCTTAAAGATAAGATAATTGCATCGGTTGATATTGGGGATAGAGCAGGAGCTTACTCTATGCTCTTTCAAGGATTAGAGGATAATAGACGAGATATGGGACTCTTTACTATTTATCATAACATGATAAACCGTGACTACCCTAAAGCACTATTCTCTTCAAGTTATAAACGCCTAACTCCCAGAATATCAGGAGTAGAGCATCAGCTAAGTTACCGATGGCATATCTATAAAGGAGTATCGGCTAAACTCTCCCTACATCATAATGAGTATCAACAAAAAGGGGATAAAAATCTAAAAGATAGTTCTCTATCTTTGGCTTTAAGAGATAGTAATAAACGGTTTTCATGGGATTTTTCTCTGGACAGACACAACACCAAAAATGATTTTACCTCGGCATCACTAGAGTTAAACTATCATCTAAATAAATTTGAGTTGATGTTGAAATCAAAATATCAAAATACAACAACCCAAACACCAGAAGTTCAAGTAGAGGGGATGGAGAGTGGTATGGAGATTGGTCTAAAAACACTACTTAGCCAACATATTCAAGTAGCCATAAATTATAAACAGAGTGAATTTAAATATCAAAATAGAGATAAAGTGGGCTCAGGAGAACAGCTACAACTTAGTGCTGACTATATGCTTCGTTCGGGGTATCCTGATATAAAATTCAATACATATCTCAATCACAATAGCTATAAAAATAGTATGACACACCATTTTTTACCTAAAGATTTTATAGAATTTGGGTCACAACTTAGTCTAGGAACATCATCAAGAGATACATTTCATCGAACCTGGAAACCTTTTGGAACTCTTGGATTTGCAATTAATAATCATCACGATATTGGGTCAAGTCTCTCTTTGGGGATATCTGGGGTGCTTAAAGGAGAGGATATTTTAGAGGTAATGCTCGACTACAGTAAAGGAGTAGATACAATAACTTCCCCCTATTATGGATTTCATCTAAATTATAAATTTTAAGATTGTTTTAATATAATAAATAAGAAGAATATAATTTAATATTAGGATATAAAGTATGAAAAAAACAGTTTTAGCATTATTAATAGCAACCTCACTCTCTACAGGAGGTACCTTTGCACAACTGGGTATTGCCTATGCAAAAGGTGACAATGATGGAAATATGGGAACAGGCTTTATTGGGGTTAATGTACTTAGCTCTATTGGTCTACGACTCGAATATACCAAAAACTTCTCAGAACATTTAGAGTTTACAAAAGAGGATATCAGTAGATACGGTCTTTTTGCTACCTACACCCTTCCTCTAGTATTAGGATTATCAGTTACACCAAAAGCAGGACTTACCAAAACAGATGGAGAGTTTGAAACTGTAGATACCATCAAAACCCTCTCTGACTCCTCAACAGAGTTTACCTATGGATTGGAGATAAACTATCAGTTAAACCAAGCTATTTCTATGTTTATAGGATATACAGACTATGGAAGTGAACTTGATATTAAAGAGATAGATACCTCGAAAATGGATACCAAAAACTATACCTTTGGGATTAAGATAGATATTTAAAAGAGCCGATATAAGATAAAGAATTCCCTTATTACCATCTTTGTTTGTAAAGA
>JALTGP010000066.1 GCA_027076905.1 Campylobacteraceae bacterium
CGTGATTATTTATAATATACTATTTTAAAAGATTTTTCAAATCTTTTTAGATAATTTTACTATGGGATAATAACACTATTGGTGGGAGATTTTTCAGGGGGTTGGGTGGTTAGATTAAAATTTGCATAAATTTTAGATGAAGTATAAAATTATTGGTTTGGTTTAAATATTGGGATGGTTTGATTTTGACTTAATTTAAAATCTTTTTACTGTAAATATTCTCGTATGTATTCCCACCGAGACGATGGGAAGAAAGAAAAAAGATAGCCCTCTCATTGGATGATGCAACACACTATCAAAGCATGTTAGCCACAGCCCAAGATATGGAAGCGTTAGGAGACAAAACAAATTTCGACACACAAATAGTCTCTAATAACTTAAAAGTAAGAGAGTTAGACCAAGAAATCTACAAAATAGACGCACAGCTAGAGCTTTTAGGCTTGTATATTAATGTGGCTGATGCACTATAAAAACAATAAGGATTACCTATGATTAAAAAAATAGTATTAATGATACTCTTAAGTATTGCCTCGATAGCTTATGACTTTGGAGCAGTTCCAAAAGTAAATGTTGTTGACATTCCAAAAGGTCAAAGATTGATGGTTCAGTTTGGAAAAACAGAGTGTATTTGGTGTGAACATATGGCACCTTATTTTAAAGATATAAAAGAACAATATCCTAAAACGCCTATCTATTACATCAATACCGATAAAGATATTGTCGGTGGAATTAACTCCAATGTTCTAGTCTTGCCTACTTCTATATTTTGGGATGAAGAGGGAAAAGAGATAGGACGATATGAGGGGTACTTGTTGCCTGACCAAATTATGGAGTTGTTGGAGAAGTATGGGGTTTTGGTTAAGTAGATATTATTTCTTATGTAATACCATTAATGTTCAAAATCTGTAGGTTCGATTTTATCGAACATCAAAACCAAACATCAAAAACAAAATTATATTTATGGAAATTAAATTTTAATATGACGTTCGATAAAATCGAACCTACATGGTATAATCTGTTTAAATAAACTAAAAAGTAGAAAAAATGATAGAAAAAATCCACATACAAAATTTCAAATCCATCTATGACTTAGAACTAGAGGTTGGCAGAGTCAACCTTTTTATTGGAGAGAATGGTTCGGGGAAAAGTAACCTGCTTGAAGCTTTGGTTTTTCTTTCTGCTAGTGAGTCTAATATGTTGGCTAATGAGTTTTTGGTAAGTCGTGGATTGAGAGTGCCTGAACCTGAGTTGATGAGGGGTGCTTTTTATGAGGAGGATAAGGATAAAAATATAGTTGTTAATATAAATTATGAGAAAAAAAATCAGATAAAATATTCTTTTGATAATATAAATCAACCTTATTCTAAATGGGAAACAAAGAGAAGCTTTGATTATGATATTTATCATTGTAGAAACTTTATAATCTTTTCTCCTGAAAACACAGCTCTAAGAGTATTCCAAAAAGAAGGACAAATCCAACCTCTAGGAATAAATGGAGAAGGACTTTTAAAACTCCTAAAAGTAATAAATAACTATGAAGATAAAAGCTATATTAACACCATTATAGAGTCCCTACAACTATTTAATTGGTTTGAAGATATAACTATACCTACCGATATATCATCTATGGAAGACAGAGTTATTATTAAAGATAAATATCTTTATCGAGAGTTTACCCAACGAAGTGCCAATGAGGGCTTTTTATTTATCTTGTTTTACATCACGCTCATAGTAGCCAAAGAGACCCCAAAAGCTTTTGCAATAGACAATATAGACGCTTCACTTAACCCTAAACTTTGTACTAAATTGATGACTCTATTGACTGATTTATCAAAAAAATATGATAAACAGATATTTTTAACTACTCATAATCCTGCTATTTTAGATGGTATAGATTTAAATGATGAAGAACAGAAGCTTTTTGTGGTTTCAAGAAATAAAAAAGGTCATACAAGAATGAAAGAGATAACGGTTGAAAACAAACCAAAATCTTCTACAGATGAACCATTAAAACTTTCAGAAGCATTTCTTCGTGGCTATTTAGGTGGATTGCCTAAAGGCTTTTAGATGGCAAAGTTTGGCTTAGTGACAGAGGGGATTACCGACCAAATTGTTATTGAAAATATTTTGTGTGGATTTTACAAAGATTATGATGATTTAGATGAAGAGATTTTTGCTCTTGAACCTCCTCGTGATGAGACCGATATGAGACAAGCCTATAGTGAATTTGGTACAGGGTGGAGTGCCATATTTAACTATTTGAGTGAATCTCGTTTTAGAGATGATGTATTAAACAGTCAATATGTGATTATTCAAATAGATACAGATATTTCAGAAGAGTTTGCGTGTTCTAAAAATCAATCCACAGAAGAGATTATTGAGTGTGTTATTCAAAAGATGGTAGATAAAATTGATAGCAAAGAGAGTTTTTATACTGAAAATAGAGGAAAAATCATCTTTGCTATCTCAGTTCACTCTTTGGAGTGTTGGTTGTTATCTATTTATAGTAAAAGTGAAAAGATACACACTTGTGAAGATAAGTTAAAAAAAGAGATAAGTAGAGTCTCTAAAAAGTTGAAAACTGAAAAAAATTATAGAAATTATGATAAGTTAAGTCAAGATTTTTTGAAATATAAAAAGCTAATGAAAATCGTTTCTCAAAATAGTAGCTTTCAAATTTTTATAAATAGACTACCAAAAGAGATTTAATTTTGGAGATGATAGTTTTGAGGATAAATCTGATACACTTATTAAAAATATATAATTAAAAGGAGCAACCCATGCAAACCATAACCCTACCTCAAATAGAGATAGATAACTCTATTTTACTCTCTCTAAAAAACTCTGCTGATGAGTTAGCCTATAAGATGAAGCTCTACACGGCTATTGTTCTCTATCAAAAAAGACAACTCTCTCTTGGTAAATCGGCTCAACTTATGGGGATGGATAGATTGGGTTTTATAGAGGTTCTTAAAAATGAAGGAATACCGATATTTGATTACAATGATAAAGAGATGAGTGAGGTTTTTGATGGTGCTGAAAAATATAAAGGGTCAGACGTTGAAAAACCACTAATCCAATCTTTTACTTAAATCAACGACTTCTATTCTATGCCAATTAATGTCGTAGTGAGGCACTACAAACCTACAAACCTACAAACCTAAATACCGTATCATGAATCGCAACTTTTAGGATTATAGTGGGGTGTAACTTTAATGAGTGGTTTTTTAACGTCTGACTCCTAATGAAGAATAAATTACTTCCTAGTTGACTATAACCCCAACTCATGAGCTTTAATTTTTAATTCAAGCTCTTTAATAGACAACTCTTTCTCTCTATTTTTCTCTTTTAATATATCCAGTTCTAAGTGACTATTTTTATCTGCAATCTCCTCAACCACAACTGTTTGATTCAAACTGCCATTTGGTTCTTTATGACGATTCGCTTCAACCACTTGATGAGGCTTCTCTATAAGCTTGTCAGCATCTTTATAGGTTGATTTTGTGGTTCGAGTGGTTTGGGCTTCATTTTTTTCAAAATCAAATTCAACAGTAGTTTCATAACGAAGTTTTTTAATATTATTCCACTCTCCTCGTCCAAAAATATGAGGATTTAGAAAATAATCTTTTGACCCCTCAATATCTAACTCTTGAATAACGTTTTTATGTATCAATACTCTAATATATGCTCCAACAGTTCGGAGTGTCAAATCTAACTCTTTTGCCATAATCTTTTTTGTAGCAGGGGTTATTTTTAATGAGTTGCCTGTATGAGTGTATTTTTCAAGTATTTTCCATAAAACATGAGATTGGGCTTTTGTTAAATTGGCTTTGACTAAATCGGGAGCACCTTCGGTAAAAAGCATGATAAACTGTGGTGTTTTTTCTCTTCTTATCACTTCATCTTTTTTTGTTGATACCACTTCTCCTGTAACATTATTGACTGTTTCTGAAATATGCGTATAGACTGTAGTATCTTTTTTCTTTGCCATGTTAAAACCTACTATAATTTTATTGTATTATAGCCAATAAATTTATGGGTTACAATGAATCTATTGGAGTAAATGGAAAGAGTTTTCCTAAAACTACAATAGATTTATTGTAGAGTCTACAATGAGAGGTTGTAGAAAGTGATATGAGACATTGTAGGTATTACAATGAGTGATGGTATATAAAAAGCTTCTCTATAGACCATAGTTTAGGGATTTAAAAGAAGTTTTTCTTATGCTATTTCTATAATATAATAAATGGAGCGTATGGCAGTTCCTAACGCCCTCTCGGTTGTTGCCCCTATCATTACGCTATCGCTTCACTATGACGGGGGATTTTTTTCTATTTAGTTGATAAGTTTACAATGAATCAGTTGTAGTAAATGGAAAGGAGTTTACTAGAATTACAATGGATTTATTGTAAAGTTTATGATAAATATGCTTTTTTATAAACTCGTCATATTACCATAAATCTAAATTCATGACGAAAATAGTTAAATACCAAACTAAAGTACCGTGTCATGAATAGCCACTTTTTGTACTATAATACTCCATTAAAAAAATCAGAAAGTAGAAAAAAATGTGACGAAGACCAAGATTAAATATGGCAGGATTTCACCATGTAGTCA
>JALTGP010000067.1 GCA_027076905.1 Campylobacteraceae bacterium
TGGAATTATGCTCTTTCAACATGACTGGCATGGACATATTGAGTTTATCAAATATGTCGCAACCAATGGAACACTTCCTTCCATCCCCATGAAAGGATGGGAGTTCCCTCAACAGCCTCTCTACTATCTCATTACAGGAGGACTCTATCATCTTTTTATAGAGAATGGTTTTAATGACCAAGAGGCTCTGCACTATTTGGGCTATTTTTCACTCTTTTGTTCGATTATTTTTCTCTATTTCTCCTATCGTCTCCTTAGACTTTTAAGTCAAAATCAGTGGCTACATATGGTGGGAATAATTTTTATCTCACTTACCCCCTCTTTAGTCTATCTAAGTGCTAGGATAAACAATGACTCCTTGGTCATGGCACTCTCCACACTCTCGCTCTATCTAATTATCAAAAGCTACCAATCTAAATTTCAGCACCACTTTTTTATGGCACTACTTAGTGTTAGTTTACTCTTTTTGACTAAAGTATCAACGATAACTCTAGAGCTTCTATTTTTAATCCTTTTGGTTATTGCTTATCTAAAGAATCAAGAATCTACTATCTTAAAAGCGTTACAAAAAAAATTATACATCTATGGTTTAGTGGGTATTTTAGTTTTGGGCTTCACACTATTACGCGTCTATATGCCACTAGATAGCACCTTTTATGTCGTAAATGCAGGAAAATACCCTGGACAGACCCTAGAAGTTTTGGACTTTAGCTATTTTGGTACTTTTAACATTATAGATTTAATTCAAGCAGGACAGAGCCATATTACAGGAGAAGACACTGTTCGACACTCTTTTTTGACCTATCAATATGGAACAATGTTTTTTGGTGAGTTTGACTACGCTTATTTTATTAATATCAATCACTATTTAAGTTTTATCATGCCTACCATTTTATCTCTGGGCATTATTTATATTATTGGACTTATCGGCTACATTATCACACTGAAAAATGAATCAATTCTACACAAAATACTCTTTCTAATCGTTGCCATAAATTTAACAATGATAATAAATTTTGTAATAACATATCCCTCCATCTGCCATACTGATTTTAGATTTTTTGTAGGCTCATTTTCTATTTTGGCTTTTATATTTGCAAGAGGCTTGGTGTATCTATCTTTTAATCTTGTTATAAAAAGAGTTATTGGTAGCCTCTTGGCTCTATTGGCAATTAGTGAGGTGCTGTTTTTCTATTTTTTAATCCAATTATAATTTACTTTTGGGGAATAAGGAATTGTAAAAGAACAAATCTACCCAAGTTACGCAGGATTTTAGATGAACTCTAAATATGAAACGTTTTATTGGGCTTTTGTTTCTTACTTATTTTTGTCAGGAATAGGACATTCCTACCTACGGTTTTTAAAACAACCCAAATATAAGATAATAGATACCAAAAATTTCAAAAGAAAAATGGGAACTAGATAA
>JALTGP010000068.1 GCA_027076905.1 Campylobacteraceae bacterium
GTTAGTTTTTTTTAAAACTAGCTTCTACCATTTGCATTTATAACCAACTCTGCTATAATTCCAACATGAATTACGAATATCTACAAAGCCTAAAATCAAACCATCTAGCCATACAACTTCTCAATGCTGATAATTTTCCCATGATTACAGGATTTTTTTATCACTCTTTTAAAGCTACAGGTAGCCAAGCATTAAAAGAGTCAGAGATTTTAACCAATCTTGATGATTATCTGTATGCACTAAATGAGGGGTATGAAGAGCCAAAATTTCCCAAATTAGCAAAATCCTATTTGGATGATTTTACCCACCAAAACAGTAGTTACCTGCGAAAATATTACGGTTATGAGAGTGATGAACCTATCTATGAGCTTACTCCTGATATAGAGAAGCTTCTAACATGGCTTGATGGACTGCAAAAACAGGAGTTTGTAGCAACGGAGTCCAAGCTAAAAATCATTATGACTCTGTTAAAAGAGTTAGAGTTTGAGACCAATCTTAGCGATGAAGAGAGAGTTGCATCACTTGAAGCTGAAAAAAAAGAGATAGACAAAAAGATAAAAGCCATAAAAAACAGGCAAGATTTACGTTTTGATGAGCGAAAAATCAAAGAGCAGTTTATGCAGATACAAAAAAATAGTGCTGAACTGCTCTCTGATTTTAGAGAGATTGAGCATAACTTTAGAACCCTAAATCAAGAGGCAAAAAGAGCAATTGCAAAGACAGAGGGTGGAAAGGGAGAGGTTCTTGATAAAATTTTTGAGATAGAAGATGGGATACGAGAGAGTAACCAAGGGCAGAGTTTTTATGCTTTTTGGGATTTTTTGATGGATATGAGACAGATTGAGCATCTGGATGAATTGTTAAAAAACCTCTATGACATACCACAAATAGAGAGTATGGATAACGAAAGAAAGATTGAAAATCTAAAATACAATCTGCTTAGTGGTGGAGAAAAATCACACAAAGTACTGGCAAAACTCATAGAGCAACTAAGACGATTTATAGATGATAAAACATGGGTTGAAAATCGTCGCATCTTAGAGTTGGCTCATAGCATAGAACAAAAAGCGATGAAGCTAAAAGATAACCCTCCTGCTATGAGAGAGTTTTTCAGCATCAATGGGGTTAAAATATCGGTTGAGTCCATCGCCTCTAAAGGGCTATTTGTGCCGTCTAAAAAAGAGGATTTTTCTCATGAGATAAAAGAGGAGATTATGGAAGTTGATTTGAGCAAACTCTACAGTCAAGTCTATGTAGATGAGGCTATTTTAAAACAAAATATCAAAAAGATGCTACAACAAAAGAGCCAATTTACACTAGAAGAGCTTAATGATTTTTTCCCTATTAGAAAAGGGGTTTCTGAACTGATTGTCTATCTAAAACTGGCTCAAAATATGAACAACGCTTATTTGGAAACGTCTCGTGA
>JALTGP010000069.1 GCA_027076905.1 Campylobacteraceae bacterium
ACTATGACCGATAAGAATGGTTGAGATGTTAAACTCTGCTAGTTGTTCAAGACCAACTTCACCTGTATAAGCTCCTTTCTCAACAGGATAAGCATTTTGAGTACCTACTGTAAAATCTCCATCATATTCATCCAGTGCAGTAAGAGGAGGAAAGAGAAGAACACGGTCTTCTGATTTTTTATTTTGTAATTTTTTTTGGAGTTTGGTAATATAGTTTTGTGTGGATTTTCTTGTGTGGTTTGTTTTAAAATTTGCTGCGTATATCATGTTTACCTTTTTAATTTAAATTATTTTTTATTTATTTTTTTCTTACAAAACTAGGAAACGATGGCTTTAGCCTCGCCTTGTTTGAGACTAAACTCTCCGATTCCAAAGAGTTTTACAAGAAGTCTATTTTTTTCTTGTCTGATAAACTCAAACAATTAACCTAAATTAGGCTTTTTTAAGAGCCTCAATACCAGGAAGAGCTTTACCCTCCAAGAGGTTTAAACTCGCTCCCCCACCTGTACTTACAAAAGTCATCTCATCAACATCTCCTGCTTTTTGAGCCACGTCTGCCGTATCTCCACCACCTACAATGGTAGTGGCATGACTTCCTGCTATATCATGAGACATCAACAGACTTCCTTTTGAAAATCTATCCCACTCATACACGCCCATAGGGCCATTCCATAAAATGGTCTGTGCATCATAGAGAACCTCACGAAAGAGTCGTGAACTTGCAGGACCAATATCCAATCCCATCCAATTCTCTGGTATCTCTTGAGCTGGTAGGTATTTTGCTATAGAGTGCTCTTTGAAATCTTGGGCGACCACTACATCCACAGGCAAGTAAAACTTGACTCCTTTTTTTCTGGCTTTAATCATAACCGTTCGGGCTTCATCAAGAAGTTCATCCTCGACCAAAGAGTTTCCAATCTCATACCCTTGTGCTTTAAGGAACGTAAATGCCATTCCCCCACCAATAATTACTTTATCTACTTTGTCCAACAGCTCTCGTAGAGCTTCTAGTTTTCCTGAAATTTTTGAACCACCAATAACTGCCACAAAAGGTCGAATAGGATTGGTTAAGGTTTTATCAAAAAAGTTGACCTCTTTAGTGAGTAAAAATCCTGCTGCTCTATGCTCTGCATCAAAGAGTCTTGCCATCGCATCAATAGAAGCGTGGGCTCTGTGACATGCTCCAAAAGCATCATTGACATAGATATCTACCATAGAGGCTAACTCTTTGGCAAACTTCTCATCATTTTCTGTCTCCCCTATTTCATATCTAAGGTTCTCAAGAACCAAAACCTCTCCACTTTTTAATGCAGAGGCTAACGCTTTAGTATCCTCTCCAATCACATTTTTTGCCAATGTAATATTAGAAGCTATTTTTAGAAGCGTTCTTAATCGTGTTACCACCGTATTTAGAGAGTATTTATCCTCATAAACATTTGGTGTTGGTCGTTCATAGTGAGAAGCAAGTATCACTTTACAATCACGGTCAAGACAGTAACGAATACTGGTTAATGCCCCACGGATTCGTCTGTCATCAGTAATATTGCCATCTTCATCTTTAGGAACATTGAAATCACAACGGATAAATACCGTTTTTCCCTCTATATTCGCTAACTCTTTAATAGTCTTCAATCTATGCTCCTTTGCTCACGTGAACGGCCATATCCACAAGACGTACCGAGTAGCCCCACTCATTGTCATACCATGAGAGAATTTTTACCATCGTTCCATCTATCACTTGAATTGTATCCATCGCCACCACACTGCTCTGCTCTTCACCCACAAAATCTTGTGAGACACGATACTCCTCGTCTATCCCCAAAATACCTTTGTGAGAACCCTCTGAAGCCACTCTAAACGCCTCCTGAACACTCTCAACCGTTACCTCTTTAGAAAGATTTACCGTTAAATCGACCATAGAGACATCAGGCGTTGGTACACGAATCGCTTGACCGTTAAGTTTTCCTTTGAGTTGTGGAAGTACTTTAGCTATCGCTTTGGCTGCTCCTGTAGTACTTGGTACCAAATTTATCGCCCCACTTCTACCCTTTCTTGGGTCTTTTTTATGTTTTCCATCCAAAATAGGTTGAGAGCCTGTATAGGAGTGAATGGTGGTCATAAGCCCTGACTTAATCCCAAATTCATCATCAAGTACTTTTGCCACAGGTGCGAGTCCATTGGTAGTACAACTTGCATTGGAAACTACCGCTTCCCCTGCATACTCACTCTCATTTGCACCGATAACAAATGTTGCCGTATCATCTTTTGCAGGAGCAGAGAGAACCACTTTTTTAATGCCATTGTCAAGGTAAGGTTGTACTGACTCTTTGGTTAAGAATGCACCTGTACACTCCAAGACCAATTCAGCACCACAATCAGCAAAACCAATTTTAGCAGGATCACGCTCTCCAAAAAGCTTTGCTTTAGTATCTCCAATATTGACAAACCCATCTTTTACTGAAACATCTTTTCGTGTTCCATGTACAGAATCATATTTTAATCCATACTCAATAATATTTTCAGCTCCACTTGCATTGACAGCCACAAGTTCAATATCATCTCTATCTGCTATAATTCGTGCCACACATCTGCCTATTCGTCCCAGTCCATTTATTGCAACTTTTATCGCCATTGTAATACATTCCTTTAGTTTAATATGCTAATATAGCAAATATATTACATAATTTGAGGTTATTAGTTGTTTAATTTGTTAAAAGACTCGCCAGAAACCATCGCACTCTTTGGTGGCAGTTTCGACCCGCCACACCTCGGACACTTATCCGTAATAGAAGAGTCATTGAAAATATTAGAAATTGATAAACTAATTGTTGTTCCTACCTTTTTAAATCCGTTTAAAACTACCTTTCATGCCTCACCGCAAAAGCGATTAAAATGGTCTAAAGAACTTTTTGGTACTATCTCAAAAGTTTTTATATCAGATTATGAGATAAATCAAGGCAAAGCAACCACAACCATACAGACATTGACTCATTTTCAAGAGCAGTTTTATGTCAAATATATCATTATAGGTGCAGACAATTTGGCATCTATTCAAAAATGGCACGATTTTAAACAACTTAATGAGAAAATTATATGGATAATTGCAACCCGAGAGAGTCATGAGTTAAAAACATCTGTTTTAAAAAATTTCAGACTTTTACAGATAGATGTTAATATAAGCTCAACAGAGATAAGAGAAAAAACAAAAAAAGGAACAAAATGACCCTAGATGATAGAATAGAACGTATTGTTAATGAACTCGACAAAAAGAAAGCCTCGGAGATAGAGGTTTTTAACTTAGAAAAGGTGGACTACATCGCAAAACGTGTGGTACTTACTACCTCACTGGGAGGAAAACACTCCTCTGCACTGGCACAACACCTAAAATATGAACTCAAACCACTAGGTGAAGAGTTTTTACACGTTGATGAGAGCGAAGATTGGGTGGTTATTGACATGGGTGATGTACTTATACATATTATGAATTCAGAAGCACGTCAAACCTATTCACTTGAAGAGTTTTTAACAGAGATTGGAAATCGAAAGAATCAAGAGCTTTAAAATAGGCATAATAGAAGCAAACTCCCTATAAAAGGAGTCAAATCGGACAATTTTACTCCTTTTATACCCATTTTTACCATATAAAAGAACAGTATTATTATTTATAATAATAATTTTGTTTAATAACATAAGATAATGTTCTAACTAACCGTACTTTTTAATAAAAATTCTAAATTTATATATTTTCTTTAATATTTTATATCCATAATTAAATTATTTTATACTAAAATTTACTATATCAAATTTAAAAGGAGTTAGATATGGAAGAGTTCTTCATTATTTCAAGCAGAAAAATTGATTCAGATTGGTCTTTAAGTGACCTATATGATAATAATCATGCGTTTGATTATTGCGAAGAGGTGCTTGACATCCCAGAAGAGTATATTATGGATGCCACGTTAACAGGAGAGGGGCTAGAGATTAGTCTTTGTAACTTATCAGAAGAGGAGTTACGCGTCGACAATGATTGGTATATGCAACTGCGTCGTGTTGCAAACAATACCAAAAAAGCTGCATAAACAAATAATACATATAATCTGTAATCTATAATACAACCTATAATATGAGTAAGCATCCTGAGGGGGATAGTGTTTGCTTCATCACTTCATTTATCAAAGTATTCTTAATATTCTTAACATTTTACACTCTTATTTCACAATAATCTATAGTTGTAAGCTATTTAATAGTATATTGCCATCTAAATAATAGACAAAAGGATAAACCATGTCACAACTTTTTTCAAATGAATGGATTAACAAACTCAAAGATTTATGGAATGCAGATGAAGAGGTATCAGGAAAACTAGCAGAGATTAATTTTTGCTCAACCATCACCTGTGGATTTAAAGATGAAGAACTTCCCTCCTGTGTTTTTGTCGTAGAAAATGGAGTTGCAATATCAGCAGGACTATACAATAGAGAGAGTCCTGATTGGGACATGAGAGGTGATAAAGAGAACTGGGATAAATGGACAACCAAACCATTGGGAATGACCAGTATGGGTATGGCATTTGCCACAGGGAAACTTCAGTTTAAAATAGGTGATTTTAAAGCCATGATTAAAAACCCTTCCATGGCAGGACCTTTTATTAAAAGTTTTGCATTAATGACTAAAATTTAATATTTGGTCAAAATTTGAGAGAGAAATAGGTGTACTTTTTCGCTATAATGAGATAAAATTATATAGGAAAAAAAATGAAAAAAAATTTTTTATTTATCACTGCTCTTCTCTCTTCTTTCATCTTCAATGGATGTGTAAACGATAAGGTAAAAAGCACTAATATAACACCAAATCAACAAAGTTTTAAACGATTCCAGTCCCTACCATCAGAGAAAACCATAATGTTACAGACAGGAGAACAAAAATATTCCTGTCCAGAGTGTGGGATGAAGCTTCCTATGTTTTACAAAACAAATCACAGTGCCGTCTCAAATGGAAAAATTAAACAGTACTGCTCTCTACACTGCTTAATTGAGGATAAGATAAAGAATAAAAGTGAACTAAAAAATATCAAAGTAATTGCCATTGATACATTAAAATTTATAGATGTAACACAAGCAACCTATGTGGTGGGAAGCAAAAAAAGTGGTACCATGTCAACACTAAGTAAATATGCATTTGAAGGTCGAATGTCAGCCAAACGATTTGCAAAAGAGAATGGCGGAAAGGTTATGAAATTTAATGAAGCGTTTAAATATGCTTTAAGAGATTTTGAATAATAGAGTGAGGTTTTACTAAGGTGATTTCATAAAAAACACCTTATTAGTTATATTTAGATCATTTTTTTTGCTTCTTGCAATGCCGTAATAATCTGCTCAAGATTTGCTTTTGGAAGGTGTACTTTCCATTCAGGTTCTGAGGCATTTGCTTTAAGCGAGATTCCAATACTTACTACAGCATCACTTTTGGGACCATATGGCTCGGCTATTGTTGAGATACTAATGCTTCCATTTTTTGTACCATCTAGGGTCATTTTGTCTACGGGGGTTACTATTCCACTCATTATTTTTTCCTTATTTTAAATTATTAGACTTCTTGCAAAACTCTTTGGAATCGGAGACTTTAGTCCCAAACAAAACGAGGCTAAAGCCATCGGTTCCTAGTTTTGCAAGATGTATATTATTTTAAGTGATGACAGTATAGCATACTAATTTATATAGTCAACTATGATATAATACGCCCAATAAAACACACAGAATAATATGGAGCAGAAACTTTTGGAAAATAGAACAGAGAAACAGGATAAGATTGTAGGAATGTTTGATGAGATAGCATCAACATATGACTTGGCAAACAGAGTTTTAACGATGGGTATCGACCAAAAATGGCGACGAACCGCGTGTGAAAAAGCGTATAATATTTTAAACCAAAAAGAGTTAACACAGATAACTGATGTGGCGTGTGGTACGGGGGATTTACTTCTTTTTTGGGAAAAATATGCCCTAAAAAAATCCATAAAAGTGCAAAAATTTGTGGGGGTTGACCCATCTACAGGAATGCTTGATGTGGCACGAAAAAAAGTAAAATTTGCAGAGTTTTTGGAGGGGAAAGCCCAAGCGTTACCTGTTGAGGACAATGCTACTGATATTATCTCTATCTCTTATGGAATTCGTAACGTGGTAGATAGGGTAGAGGCATTACATGAGTTCTATCGAGCATTAAAACCAGGGGGTATTGTCGTAATTTTAGAGTTTACCAAACAAGATAGAACCTCATTTATTGATAAAATTGTTGACTTTGGGATGAAAAGTGTGCTTCCTCGTATTGGTGGTTTGATTTCTAAAAACTACGCAGCGTATAAATATCTTCCTGACTCTATTGAGGAGTTTTTAACCACGGAGATGTTGGCAAAAGAGTTAGAATCTGTCGGATTAGAGATGAAATTTACCAAATCATTTACCTTAGGTATCTCAACACTCCTGATTGCTCAAAAACCATTATAACTACAATGGGATAAACCGATACCCAACCCCACGAATATTTTCTATATTTTTGGGAAAATATTTTTTAAGTGAGGCGATATAGACCCGAATAGCCCCTGTGCTACTCTCTTCATTGACGTGCCATAGGTGAGTGGCAATTTTATCACCACTCACCACTTCACCTTTTGCACTGACTAAGAGAAGAAGAAGTTCAATGGACTTGGTAGTCACTGAAGCCAAAAGGATATCACCATGATAGAGTTTTTTAGCATTACAATCCAGAGTATAACTGCCAAGCACTATCTTGTCAGCTCTGGTCTGTCGTCGAAGTAGAGCTTCTACTCTAAGCAGTAACTCATCAAGGTCAATGGGCTTTTTCATATAATCATCAGCACCTATCTTAAAGCCCTCTATCATCGACGCTTTATCCTCACGAGAGGTCAAAAATATAGTAGGAGTATCATCTCCCGAAATACGAAGCTTTTCAAGCAGGTTGAACCCACTCTCATAGGGAAGATTGACATCAAAGAGATAGAGGTCGAATCGGCTCTCATACGCATACTCCAATGCACTATAGGGATCAAGTGCTGTTTGAAGTTCAAACCCCTCCTCTTCTAAAAAATCTTCTATGGTTTCATTAAAGAGTTTATCATCTTCTAAGAGAAGAATTTTGGGCATTACATTAACATCCCACCGTTAACTTTTAACGTCTCACCTGTAATGTATGATGAATGGTCACTAAGCAAAAATGCCACTGCCTCTGCCACCTCTTTTGGTTCTCCAAATCGTGCTAGAGGAATACGAGAAGTAAAAGAATCTTTTATCTCATCTTTTAACACATTGGTCATCTCTGTAGCAATAAACCCAGGAGTGATGTTATTAAATCTTATCCCACGAGGAGCAGCCTCCATTGCAAATGATTTTGTCATGGCAATGGTTCCCCCTTTTGATGCCGCGTAGTTAGTCTGTCCTACATTTCCTGTCTCTCCTACGATAGAGGAGATATTTACCACCGAGCCAAAGCGTTTTTTGCTCATGGTTTTCACCGCTTCTCGACAACCAATAAAGGTAGATTTTAAGTTGCCCTCAATCACGCTCATAAAATCATCACTTTTCATTCTCATGGCAAGTTTATCATTGGTGATTCCTGCATTATTTACCAAATAGGATAATCCTCCATCTGATTTTACAATACTCTTTATAGCATCCACAAAAGCCTCTTCATGGGTAACATCAAAACCGATAATTTCAGCCTTGCCACCAGAGGCGATAATATCAGCCTGAACTACTTTTGCTTCTGCCTCTCCACTTCTATAGTTTACCCATACTTTTAGTCCAAAACCTGCCAAGCTTTTTGCTATCTCTGCCCCAATACCCCGACTAGAGCCAGTAACTAGTACATTTGTTCCTGTAAATTTCATGATTTTCCTTTTTTACGTTAAATTATTTTTTCACATTAAAGTTATTTTTAATTGGCTAATTGTAGTATATTGGTTGTTAAATAATTATAAAAAAAGGAAAGTAGAGATAGGATAAAAACGTATGTTAGTAATACTACCTATCTAAAAAAGCATTAGCTTAAAGAAAATGCTTTTTTAAGTTTGTCAAAAATCTCATAATTATCAGTATGAAGATTATCTTTGATAATAATATGATTTAGTTGCTTTAAGATACTCATTTTCTGATAAGTTTTATTACTTAAAGCATTGGCAATAATAGATATTTGCGTATCAATATTAAACTCTTTTTCCATTATATCATTCAAAAGAACATTCGCCTCTTCACAATCACAATCAAAATCTTGTTTCATAAAACGACAAAAAAGTGGTCGCTCTTTGTCTATATTTTTATTATCCATTTTAATCACATGACAAAAAAGTGCTGCAACGGACTCTTTTAGTAGTGTATCCATAAAATGCTCCTTTAGTATTTATATCCTTACTAATATAATAGCTAAATAACCATAAATAAAAATAAAAATGTTATTTTTTTAACATAAAAAGCTGTCCATCTCTTTAGGAGTTTCTAATCCCATAATTTTTAGTACTGTTGGTGCAATATTATTTAAACCACCATCTCTCTTTAAACTTGTGACACCCTTAGCTATCACATAACACCACACCTCTCCTACCGTATGGTTGGTCAAAACATTCCCATCTGCATCTAGCATCTCTTCGCAATTTCCATGGTCAGAGGTTAGAACAATCGCATAATCTTGCTCTTTTGCTTTTTTTATAATCTCTCCAAGCTCCATGTCCACAGCCGAGACTGCCAAACACGCTGCATCATAGTCTCCTGTATGCCCAACCATATCACCATTGGCAAAATTAACAACAATAAAATCATACGCTTCATCCATACCCTTACGCACAGCCTGACCAACTTCTGGTGCTGACATCTCAGGTTTCATGTCATAAGTTTTTACATCAGGACTGGGGATAAGCACACGACTCTCACCTATCATTGGCTCTTCAACTCCTCCATTAAAGAAAAAAGTAACGTGTGCATATTTTTCTGTTTCAGCCGTGTGAAGTTGTGTTAGTTTTGCATCTGAAATCACTTGTGCTAAGGTATTTAGAGGAACCTCTTTTGTAAACATAATAGGATGAGAAAAAGAGGCATCATATTGGGTCATTGTGGTGATATTTAATGCCAAAAAATCTCTATCAAATCCACTGAAATCAGGCTCTCCAAGAGCCATAGTAATTTCACGAAACCTATCTGAACGGAAATTTGCCATAATTACAGCATCACCCTTTTGCATTCCCTCATATCCATTTAGTGCCACTGGTTCTATAAACTCATCATAGATATTCGCCTCATAAGAGGACTCAATGTACGCTTTAACAGATAAATCACTCGAATATCTAGCCGTAACAATCGCACAGTATCCCTTTTCCACTCGCTCCCAACGATTGTCTCTATCCATAGTATAAAAACGTCCTCCAATAGTGGCTATTTTTATCCTGTTACTACAGATACTCTCTATCTTCTCTACATACCTATAAGCAGAGCTAGGAGAGACATCACGCCCATCTGTAATCAGATGCAACCAGACCTCTTTTCCTCTTTTTTCAGAGAGTTTTGCCAACCCTATAATATGGTCAATATGTGAATGTACCCCACCATCACTAAGAAGCCCAACAATATGAACCCTACCGCTCTTATCCAATGTGATATTTAATGCTTCATTCTTCTCAATCGTTCCATCATCAATCGCCAAAGAGACCTTGACTAAATCTTGATACAAAATCCTACCCGAACCAATACTCATATGTCCTACTTCTGAGTTTCCCATCTGTCCCACAGGTAGACCAACACTCAATCCATGTGTTGATATTAGTGTTTTAGGAACATCCCTCATCAAGACATCATAAGTAGGCTTAATGGCATCTTTAAAGGCATTACAGCTACTATCAGGCTTACAACCTATCCCATCGGTGATAATTAAAACGGTTTTTTGAACTTTCATCTAATCTTTTGACCCTATCTTTATAATTTTTTAAGTAAAATACCACTTATCTACTTAAGTTAGGATTTTTTCTATATGTTATATGGCTTTTATGAACTACTCAACATCAACCTCTTTCAATACATCTCTGTCCGTGCAGGTTTTGGATTTTTTATCGCATTTATACTTACTCTCATCATGCTACCTAGGTTTATGGCGTGGGCAATTGCAAAAAAAGCCCAACAACCCATCAACAAATATGTTCCCAACCATGCAAGTAAGGCAAATACACCCACTATGGGCGGTGCTATTTTTGTAATCTCTACACTTATCGCCATTTTACTTACGGCTAACCTCTTGAACCCATACATTATTGCAGGAGTTATCACACTCATAGGATTTGCACTAGTAGGCTTTCAAGATGATTTAGGAAAAATCCTAACAGGTGACAATCTAAAAGGTCTAAGTAGCAAGGGAAAACTGGGACTTCAAGCCATAGTTGGCGTGGCTGTAGCTGTTTTTCTTATTCATTTTGCTGAATTTCCAACCACCATCTATCTACCTTTTTTCAAAGAGCCAATTTTTGATATGGGGGATTATGCCATTATCTTTTGGGTTATTGTTTTTTTAGCCACCACCAATGCCGTTAACTTAACTGATGGTCTGGATGGTCTAGCTACTGTACCCTCCATTATATCTTTGGCAACACTTGGAATTATCGTCTATCTCACAGGTCATGCTATCTTTTCAGGTTATCTATATATGCCAAATATTAAAGGGGTAGGAGAGGTAAGTATCCTCGCATCATCTCTATCAGGTGCATTACTTGGATTTTTGTGGTACAACTGCTATCCTGCGGAGGTATTTATGGGAGATACGGGTTCTCTGGCAATTGGAGGGGTCATCGCTTATATGGCTATTATTGGAAAAAGTGAAGCTCTTTTGGTACTTATTGGTCTTATTTTTGTTCTTGAAACAGTATCAGTTATCCTCCAAATTGGTAGTTTTAAACTGCGAAAAAAGAGGGTATTCCTTATGGCACCCATTCATCACCACTTTGAGATGAAAAAGTGGGCTGAAAATAAGATTATTGTACGATTTTGGATGGTTGCATTCCTCTCCAACATCATCGCACTTATCTCTTTAAAAATACGATAAATAAGGGAGAAAAAATGCAAAACATAACAACAAAAAAACCTACCCTATTTGGATATGGACTTACCACTAAAGCCATTGCTAAAAAGCTAGGGGGTGGCTGTATATTTTTTGATGATAAGGCAGAGAAACCTTACGCAGATGAGAACCAAAACCAAATATTTCCCTCTCATCTATTTGACCCACAAGATAGTCAATGGGAGGTAACCACCCCAAGTGTACCTCCAAACCATCCGCTTATCCAATTAGCCAACAATCTAATGAGTGAGTATGACTACTTTGCCAAAGATATGCCATTTAGCATTTGGATTAGTGGAACAAACGGAAAAACCACCACCACACAGATGCTAGAGCATCTTTTAAAAAAACGTGGGGCAGTAGCAGGTGGTAATATCGGTACACCTTTGGCTGAACTAAACCCAAAAGCTCCCATATGGATACTTGAATCAAGCTCCTTTACCCTACACCATACCAATATAGCCTCACCCAAAATGTATCTACTGCTCCCCATCACACCTGACCACCTAGATTGGCATGGAACAGCAAAGCAGTATGAATCAGATAAACTAAAGCCACTTCTTAGAATGAAAGAGGGAGAGATGGCACTTGTACCAAAAGGGTTAAACCTTCCTAGAACAGATGCTTTTGTGGTGGAGTATGAGAGTTCAGAGTTTTTAGCCGATTACTTCTCCATAGACGCGTCTAAAATACGTTTCAAATCTGCCTTTTTAGAGGATGCCCTTATTGCTCTTGCTGTTACAAAAGTTCTCTTTGACGAAGTGGACTATGAGACCATTAACGCCTTTATCCTAGACAATCACAGACAAGAGGAGACTACAGATAAGCTAGGTAGGCTATGGGTAAACGACTCAAAAGCCACCAACCTAGATGCCACCATTCAAGCCGTCAAAGGGTATGACGATAGATTTATCAGACTCATTATTGGAGGCAATGACAAAGGGGCTGATTTAACCCCTTTATTTGAGCTTATCAAGAACAAAGAGATAACACTCTATACCATCGGTGCAAACAGCGAAAAATTAGCCACCTTAGCAAAACAACATCATATTCATTTTGTAGTATGTGAAACTCTAAAAAATGCTGTATATACCATCGCCAAAGAGCGAAACCCAAATGATGTCGCTCTACTCTCCCCTGCCGCTGCTAGTTTTGACCAATTTAACTCCTACAAACATCGTGGAGAAGAATTTTTCAAATTTATTGAAAATATCTAATTATTTAAGAATATATTAAGTTTAAGTGGCTATAATTTCAGCCACTTCAAATAAGAAGTACTCACCAAACAGTGGCTCCATAGCTCAGTCGGTAGAGCAAAGGATTGAAAATCCTTGTGTCGGCGGTTCGATTCCGTCTGGCGCCACCACTTAAAATCCCAAAACATAAACTTATATTATTTTTGCCATCCTTCACACCCCCCAAAAACAAGTTTACAGTTCACATCCCCAAAAGTTCACAGACAATAGAATCCCCTTAGGAATACAAATTAAATAACTACCAAATTTCAAAGATAAGTAAAATGGGTATATTTGTTCTTTGAAGATTCCTAATGCAGTTATGACTCCATAGCTCTTATTTTGTTGAGCCATAAGAAAATTTATCTCCTATATCCAAAAATATGAATTTGAAACACTACTTTTTACTGAGCCATCTTATTATGAAGAGTATTTTGATGATGTTCAAGCCAAAATAGATATGGAAAACATTATTAGCTCTTGTGGTGGAAATATTGAAGATATAAATAACTCTAAAGAGACAGCCCCATCAAAAAGAATGATTAAATTTTTTGATAATTATGATGAAACTTTTGATAAAGTTTTTTATGGATATAGTATTATTGAAGAGATAGGTCTTGATAGGGTTATCGAACAATGTCCAAGGTTTTCTCAATGGATACAAAAAATTGAAAGTTTAGTTACAATAAAATAATCACAAATTTCATCATCTCAATTTTAGCCATTTTGTTGTTGGTCATGCCAACCGTAGGTCAAGAGCTAATGCCACCTATGGACACAAGAGGTTATGGAACAAATCAATAAACTAATGTACGCTCACGACAAAGAGAAACTTTTGCGTATTTAAGGTAGCCTAAAAACACGACTACCTACCCTTATATTTGACCCATTCACAAGGTCGGAAAACAAAGCGACCTAAAAAACAACCCACACTCTTTAAATCTCAACCTTGTGAAAGAAGGATACTTCAAAACTCTCTTTAGAAAAGAGTCTCTCTTCTCTTTTTGGGTATAATATTT
>JALTGP010000070.1 GCA_027076905.1 Campylobacteraceae bacterium
TTAAACCCCTAAAATTAGGGCTTTAAAAGGGGTCTACAGCTGATACAGCTTTTACATTTAAGAGACTTGCAATTTTTATTAAGTTTGTTGGTTGAAAAGAGTAAACTCAAAAAACCTAAAGACTAACTCTAACAATATCCTGCACATACTCCGATGAACCAATCTTATCTTCATGAGCGACAACATACTCAAACTCTGTTGGTGTCGTTGTGCGTACATAAACCAGTGCTTCATCATCTATCTTATCAATTTTTAAAATTCTTTTTTTAATGCTGTTGTCATCAATAGGCATTTTAAATGTCTCTTGGGAGACATGCCCATTTGAACAAAAATTTTCTTGCAATCCTCTTCCATAATCTTTGATTTGGGAGAGTGAGCTTCACGTCTCTATCAATAAAAAGCTTATAGTACCAATTTTAAAACCATTAAAACTTGAATCTTCAACCGTAGGTTCGATAACATCGAACGAAATAACCTTAATCGTAAATCAAATAAAAAACTTCAAATTTAAAATAGACAGAAGCCGAGGCTACAAAGGTGTAGAGGTAGCCACAGGTGGAGTTGATACCAAAGAGATTCATCCACAAACAATGGAATCCAAAAAACATAAATAGCTTTACTTTACAGGTGAAGTCTTAGATGTAGATGTAGATAGAGGTGGTTTTAATTTGTATTTTGCTTGGGTTTGTGGGTTAAGAGTAGGGGAGGCTGTTTAGAGTTTAGAGGTAGTAAATTGGAGATAACCTCATCTTCAATTAACTGATATTTATGGAAATTGAATTTTAATATCGTTCTCTTAAATCTTACAACCCTTACCAGCAATATCTTCTAAACTGGACTCTTGAAACATCTTTTGTAAAAGGTGTCTGGGTTCTACCCATTGGTCATGTAAAGCACATTTGCATAGTCCATTACAAAAGCCTATTCCTAAAACACACTGCTCATTTTTTATGGAATCATTAAAAATAGCCAAAATATCACTAACCATAATTTCAGATGTCTTTTTTTCAAATTTATATCCACCATCTCTTCCTCGTATAGAGATAACTAGCCCAGACTTTACTAACTCTGTCATAATTTTAGTCAAAAATTTATAGGGGATATAGAGCGTTTTAGCCAACTCAGTAGCATTTAGAAGTTTAGAATCTTTTTTATCTGCCATGTAGGCTAAAATTCTTATTGCATATTGGGAACTGTTACTCAACTGCATAGAAGACCTTTTTGCATTTATATACGGCATTATACATAATACTACTTAAAGGTAGAATTAATTTTATCCTGCTAATATTCCAATTACTACTCAAAGGTAGAATTTAAAAAGAGGATTATTTTATGACTGAACGCATAACGAAAAGTATGGCAAAAAATATCTATTATGGTGGTGGAACATTTGCACTTATGATATTTATTGCCTTAA
>JALTGP010000071.1 GCA_027076905.1 Campylobacteraceae bacterium
AAAGCGTAGATAACTATTTTATAATAAACAGCTTTTTTGTCACCCACCATATTCCATTGGCGATATATCCCAAAGGTCCATAGACAGTTTTCTCTTTAAAATTCACCTCTATAGGTGATAGGGCTACAGCATCTTTTAGGTATTTAAGTTGTCCTTCGAGAGAGTCTATCTCTATCTGCACACGTCTTAGCTCTCTCTCAATTTTGACTATCTCCTCTATGTTTATGGTTTGACTTAAGAGATTCTTCATCTTGTCTCGAAACAAAATAAGGTTTTTTAGCCGTGCTTCATTGTCTACAAACTGATTTGTAACATCACTTTGGCTCATGGATTGTGAGATTTTATCCCCTAAGTTAGCAATAGTATCAAGTGTACTAGAGAGGGCTGTAGAGGGAACTTTGACCGAAGCATGGTAGCCATTTTCATAAAGACGAGCATTGGTAATATGTCCACCACTCTTCTCTATTATACCCTCTAGTGCCTCTTTTGCTTTATCAAGGCTATCCACCTCTACTGTAATATTGGCTCTTTTGGTGATGATACGTTTTGCTACTCTAGGGGAAGTAGTATCATTATAGGGTTGATAAACAACATCATTTTGATAAGCAGAATTACTGGACATTACTTTTGAGTATTTTCCTCCACACCCCGTGACCAGTAATGCCATAGCCACAATTAAAAGTTTTAAAAAAATTCTCATATTCTCTCCTTTTTGATAGATTATCAAATCATAGCATAAAACCACCTCATTTATCGGGTGGAGTATTATTAACATATAACAAAGTTGTGTTAAAGCTCAATCCTCTCTTGTCCTAAACGATAAAGTGCAAAATCATACTTGATTGGGTCACTATTATCAAACTCTTTTAACTTATTAGTTAGCTCTATGGTTGCCCTCATATCATAAGTTTTTCGGCTCAAAAGCCCTAATTTTTGTGAAACATGAAAAGTATGCGTATCCAGAGGCATTAGCAAATCTTTTTTGTCAACCTTTGACCATAATCCCATATCAAGCTCATCTTTTCTTACCATCCAACGCAAATACATCAAGTAGCGTTTATAAGTTCCTGCTTGATTGAGTTTTTTAGGAACACTTCCAATTAAAAATTTATATCCTCTACTCTCATGGGGATAAATCTCTTTTAATGTAATGATAAAATGCCAAAGCCCATCCAAAATATTCTGCTCTTTTTTATACCCCTCATAAAAAATATTTTCAATACTATCTATCTCTTTTAGTCGCTTCAAAGCGATAAACAGAGCCACTACATCATCAGATTTTTGAAACCGATAGTAGGCAGAAGAGAGACTCTTTTTTATCACCTCATCAGAAGAATCAAGCAGAGAAAAATCCAAACTGTCCAAAAACTTGACAATCGCTTTGGCATTTCCATAGGCAAATAACGCACAAATAAGGGCTATTGTCTCATCTTCGTATCGTGAAGCGATAAGAAGTGGGTCAGGTTTGTCATAAGAGAGTTCACTGTTGCTATTTCGAGTTTTAACCTCTTGGTCTAATTGTTTTTTAATATTCATAACATAATTTTAGCCTATTTTTACTCAAATGGTATAGATTTTGGGATATACTTGCCACATGAGACCAATAGTTAAACTTTTCTTGCTCTTCTCCATAGTCCTATTTGCAGAAGAGAGAGTTTTCTCAGACCCCTATTGGAACAAACTCCTACACTTTAAAAATGGAGAGAGTCAGATAGATGACAAGGGCTTCTTTCTCTCTAAAAATGGAAAAATCTCTCCAAAAGAGGAGCTAGAGGCAACCCTTAAAGCACTGGAAAATAGTAATCCAAGTGATATTAATGGCACTCAATGTCGCTACCCTGCACGAACAAGATGGCTTAGAGACAATCTTCCAAATAGAGATATTAAAGAGTGTGCATATCTCTTGGAACATCTTAAAATATTTGATTTCAAAACACTCTATTTGGTCTACACCTCCTCCTTTATGAATGCTCCTGCTTCGATGGTGGGGCATACTTTTTTGAGGTTTGACAAAGATGAAAACACTCCTCTACTATCTTATGCTCTTAACTACTCTGCTCAAATTGATGATAAGTCCAATATTTTTTCCTACGCCTACAAGGGTCTTTTTGGTGGGTTTAAAGGGCGATACAATATCCTCCCATATTATGATATGGTCAAGCTCTATTCTGACATGGAACAGCGTGATATGTGGGAGTACAAGTTGGATTTGACCCCATATGAGATAGAGCGAGTGGTACTACATATGTTTGAGATGAAAAACTTCTATTCGGACTACTTCTTTGCTAATGAAAACTGCTCCTATAATCTTTTGTGGTTTATCGAATTAGCAAAAGATGAGTTAAAACTGGTAGATAAGTTTAACCATATCACAGCTCCTATGGATACCATCAAAGAGCTAGAGAGACAACATCTTATTAAAGAGTCTATTTTTAGAGCCTCCAAAACTACCAAAACAAAAGATATTTATAGTAGAATTAAAAAGAAGCAGATTGCCAAAAACTTTTTAGAATCGTCTGATATAAGTAATATCAAAATGCTCTCTATATCACAACAGATAGATATACTCTCACTCTATTTTCTAAAAAATAACAATAAAAACTTGACCAAACTACTACTCTATAGAAGCCAACTTGGTATCAAAAAATCTGAACAGCCAATACCCACATCAAAAACTGACCCCATCAAATCAAATAGAAGTACAAAAGCCTCTCTCTCCTATCATCACCAAGAGCCTGAGCTTGGCTTACGACTTGCCTATCATGATATCCATGATGTCGATTATGATTTTAACGAGGGTAGCTACATCTCATTTTTTGATATCAAAGCCACCCCTTATCAGCTCAATGCTCTTAAACTCATAGATATCAATACTATAAGCAGACCCCATCCACTCTACAGCCTCTACTCATGGGGTCTCTCGTTTGGATGGGAGAGAGAGAACAACAATCTAATCACAAATCTAAAACTAAAAGGTGGAAAAAGTTTCGACTTCTTTTCTGCTCTTCTTTTTATTAAACCTACCCTAAGTATACGCTACACCAAAGAGGCTCAACTCTCACTGGGTTACGAGATAGGTTTTTTGAAAAGCTTTAGATATTTAAAAATAGGTCTTCTCGTCTCAGAATACCAAAAAGAGGGATTTCTCACCTATCAATTTTGGGATGATATGGCTCTACATCTATCTCTTATTGAAAAAGAGGGAGAGAGTGTTGGAGGAGTTGGAGTATTTTTTTATTTTTGATTTTTAACTGAAAAACTAAAGCCAATTTGGACAAGCCCTAGCAAAGTCCAAAGAGTCTGAACACGAAAGGCTTTTGAGTTTAATCCTAAATTTAGGAGGTCAATAGTTAGCGTGAACGGTATGAGTAAAAAGATATAATTCTATATGGCAACATATATAAATAAAAATACTCCACAATTGTTTAGTATACTTTGAAAAAATAAAGGATTTTGTATGCAATACAGACAAATAATTGGTAAAGCATTAATGATTATTTCATTATCTATAGGAGCAATAACATTGCTAAGTACTCCTGCTTTTGCAGAGAACAGACACACACAGATTACGATAATTTCAAAAAACAGTAAGACAAACAATAAGAGTGAATATAACAGAGGTAAGAAAAAGGGACTAAGAGATGGAAAGAGAGAAGGCAAGGCTGATGGTTATAGTGATGGCTATGAGAATGCCTATAAAAAATCTTATAACGATACTTTTACCGAGGCAAGAGCAAGAATGTCCAGAAGACGGTATAAAAAAGAGAGAAATTACTATTTAGAGGGTTATCGTGTTGGATATACAAAAGGGTATAAACGGGGATATAAACGTGGTTGGAAAGCAGGAACTGTAGATGGTAGATATAACGGTCATGATGAAGCACTACAAGACCGTAAAACATTACGTGAGCGTATGCGTAGAAGATGTAGACATGGAGAGTGTTAGGGAAATAGTCCCCCTATCAAAATAGAGAATTAAATTTATTTAAATTCTCTTAACTTTTGGGGTACTATAGTTACTAATTTAGCTCTCTCTTGTATAGAACCTATTTGACAACTCCACCCCTTGAAAAAGTTGGTTTTACGCTACAATTTGATAATATATTTTAATTTTATATAAAAGGTTACCTTATGTATCTATCAGATGAACAGCTCAACTCTTTTCAAACAAATGGATTTCTTATCTTAAGAGATTTTGCAAATTTGGCTCAATGTGAAGCGATATTGGAGGTGGCAACTGTGCATCTTAAATATCGTATCGAGCCACTAGAGACAGAAGTCGAGTACAAAGAGAAATCTAAAACCTATCGTACAGAGGTGAGCGACTATAGAAGTGATAATACTAAAGAGGATATCACTGTTAGACGGCTTAGACAGGTGTATCATCGGGATATTTTGTTTAAAAATTGGATGGAAGATGAGAAGATTCGTCCTATTTTAGAGCAGGTTTTAAATGACAAAGTATGCCTAACTCTTGCTCATCACAACTCTATTATGACAAAAATGCCAAATTCAAGTACCAAAACAGAGTGGCATCAAGATAGACGTTATTGGCATTATTGTGA
>JALTGP010000072.1 GCA_027076905.1 Campylobacteraceae bacterium
TTCCCGACATCTGCTTATATTACCAATAAATTTTATCGTTCAATAAGAACTTTATGTGCTGATGTTTTTTATTTGTATGGGCTTTTTCTTTATGCCGATTTTTGTCGGAAAGAGGAGATTCCGACCTACAGTTATTTAAACCTTTCGGCGAGATTTTATTTTATACCAATTTGGAGAAAACAACATGAAAACCATAACACAAAAACTGGATTTAGACCAACATATAAACAATTTTAAAAGCTTCTATGCAAGAGAGAAAAATATAGAGATGATGGGTGATATTAATATACATCATCGCTATATCAAGGCACTCTCTACGGTAGAGTTTCCAAGTATAAAAGAGATTCCTAATCTTGATAGAGAGATTAATGTTATTAAAAAGCAAGGGGTACTTTTTGTGAAAGAGATTTACGCTTTTGTTACGATAATTGGGTATTTTAACTCACTCAAAGCGATAAATCTTCCTGAGCCTGTGGGGAAGTGGATTAGAGAGATTGATGTGCCTGATGAGATAAATGATATCTTGCTCTATTTTACAGATGAGGGAAATATTAACCCTGAGAAAGAGCCTGAACTTTATGATATAGAAAAAGCTCTAAAGCAGAACAAAGCAGAACTGAAAGATAAACTCTATCGCATCGCTCACGCATCTACTCTAAAAGATTATCTAGTAGATACACAAGTGCATTTTATGCATGGTGAGGAGACACTGCTTGTTCGTGGTGGGTTTAACAAAGTGGTAAAAGCCTCTGTGGTAGGGCGTAGTTCGGGTGGATTTTTCTATATTTTGCCACAATCTATATCTTATCTCAAAGAGAAAGAGGCATCACTTTTGAGTCGGCGTGAAGAGGTTATCTATCGTTACTGTCAAAACTTCTCGGCAACCTTTACCAAATGGCATCTTTTTATGCGATATATCAACCGTGAATATGATAAATTTGACCACTATCAAGCCCGTGTACTGTTTGCAAAAGCATATGATTTTAACTTTATATTGCCCAACAAAACCAAAGTGGTAAAGTTGGGTGAGTTTTGTCACCCTGCCATAGAGAACCCGAAACCTGTCAGTATCAATTTGGACAAAGGGGTTATGCTTATCACAGGAGTCAATGCAGGGGGTAAAACCATGCTTCTTAAATCTCTTCTAAGTGCTGTCTATATGTCCAAAAATCTTCTTCCCTTTAAGTGTGACCCAGAAAAGACAGAGATTGGTCACTTTAAATCTATAGAGGCGATTATAGATGACCCACAATCGGTCAAAAATGATATCTCTACCTTTGCAGGGCGTATGGTGGAATTTTCTAAACTTTTTGACAAAGAGAGTGTTATTGTCGGGGTTGATGAGATAGAACTTGGAACAGATTCAGATGAGGCAGCATCTCTCTTTCGTGTGATGTTGGATGAGCTAAAAAATAGAAATATAACCTTTATCGTCACCACCCACCACAAGAGATTGGCATCTCTTATGAGTGTCGATGATGATGTGGAGCTTATCGCTGCGTTATATGATGAGGAGAGACGACTTCCCACCTATACTTTTTTGCAAGGGAGTATTGGAAAGAGTTACGCCTTTGAGACAGCAGAGCGTTATGGTGTACCTGAACATATTGTAAAAAAAGCAAAAGTGGTCTATGGAGAGGACAAAGAGAACCTCAATGAACTCATAGAGAAATCTACGGCTCTTGAGCGTGAGATGCGACTTAAAATATCTAAAATAGATGATGAATTAAAAGTGATTGAGAAGAAAAAAGAGAATTTAGAGAACATAGAAGATAGGTTGAATGAGCAACATCGAAAAGCAGTAGCCACACTAGAGAACCGTTATAATGCAGCGACCAAACGGGCATTGGAGGCGATGAAAGTAAAAGAGTCCACCGAGGGTCGCCGACTGCTAAATGATGCACATAAACATAAAAAGCGTTCCAACCAAGCCAAAGAGGCAAAACAGCCCAATAAACGAGTGCTTCAAGTGGGTGACAGTGTTAAGTATCGCTCAAACAGAGGGGATATTGTAAGCATACGAAACACCGAAGCTACCATAGAGGTTGATGGTCTAAAGATGCGTGTACCACTCTCTCAACTTCGCTACATAGAGAGTCTACAAAAAAAGGTTGTTCAAAAACCTAAAACAACGGTCAATGTAGAGAAATCAGGGCGAGGGGCTATCTCGATTAAACTCTTAGGGTGCTTTGCCGATGAGGCGATTGATAAACTCGATGTGTTTCTATCAGATGCTTTGGTGGCAGGTTTCTCAGAGGTAGAGATTATACATGGAACAGGTACGGGGGTGCTTAAAAAAGTGATTATAGATTATCTTAAATCTTATCCTAAAATTCAATCTTTTTATGGGCAAAAGGGGAATCTTGGGATTACTGTTGTGAAGTTGTGATGCCTGAAAGATATATATTGAAGTTTTAAAAAATAAATTCTGAGTTATAGTGACTTCAATATATCTTGAGACAATGATATCTCAAGGTGGGAGTTCAAAAGGGAAGAAGATTGTATGCTACTCAATCCACATCTTTCATGCTGACATTATATAGTGAAAAAATAAACAGTTGGACAATAGAAAGTCAACCAATAGTTAACAGATTATATTTTTTTATGTTTTTTTAAATTCAAATCATCTTTCGCATCTCCCCCTCTGTCAATGCTACAACTCCTAATTTTTGAGCTTTGGTTAATTTGCTTCCTGCCTCCTCTCCATAAATCAAAAAATCTGTCTTTTTACTCACAGAACCACTAACTTTTGCACCAAGCTTCTCTAGCATATCTTTAATAACTCCACGACCAATACTCATCGTTCCCGTAAGCACTACTATTTTATCTTTAAAAGGGTTCTCATCTGCTTCAATCTTCTCTTCTACTCTAGGTTTAATTTCATCGAATAACTTCAATACAAACTCTCTATTTACTCGCATAAACTCCACAAAAGAAGTAGCCATTTCAGTACCAATACCATCTAACTCTTCCAGTTGTTCTTCATTTATATCAACTATACCTAAACCAAATTCTAAAGCGATAGATTTACCTGCTACCGTACCTATATGCTCAATTCCCATAGCAGGGATAACTTTGGCTAAAGTTGTTCCTTTAGATTCAGCAATGGCATCAAGTAGTTTGTTTATTCGCTTCTCTTTAAAGCCCTCCATTCCTTCCATATCTTCAAATTTTAGAGCATAGAGTCCCAAAATATCTTTTATTTTTCCCTCATCTACCAACATCTCAACAATTCGTGAGCCAAGCCCATCTATATTCATACTGCTTTTCTTGCTAAAGTGAATAATAGAATTAACCACACGAGAAGGACAATCTAAGTTTTGACACTTGATTAGCGTTCCCTCATCAAGTACTTCACTTTTACAAGTTGGACACTCTGTAGGTCGTACAATCTCTTTTTCACTTCCATCTCGTCTATCATCAAGTACTTTAGTTATTTTGGGGATAACATCACCTGAACGAATAATAATAACACTGTCCCCTACCATTAACCCTTTTCTCTCTATCTCATCAAAATTATGCAATGTCGCACGGGCAATCATCGCCCCATCTAAATTAACAGGCTCAACCTCTGCCACAGGGGTCAAAACACCTGTTCTTCCCACTTGAACGGTTATAGCATTTACTTTGGTAACTTTCTCAATAGCAGGAAACTTATAGGCACACATCCATTTAGGAACTTTAACCGTGTATCCTAACTGCTCTTGTTTAATCACATCATCGACCTTTATCACCATTCCATCCATCATCATGGGTATCTCATCGCGTTTAGAGATTAAAAAATGATAAAATTCCTCTATCTCCTCTATCGTATTACAGGCTCTACTATAAGGTGGTTTTAGAAAACCTAACGTATAAATAAAATTCATTTTTTGAGATAAATTACTCTGCTCTAAACTGTTTTGACCCAATCCCCACGGATAAAAGACCAAACGACGTTTGGCAGTTACAGAGCTATCAAGATGACGAAGACTTCCCGCAGCTGCATTTCTTGGATTTGCAAAAATAGTTCCTCTCTCCTTGGCTCTCTCTTGGTTGATAATCTCAAAATCATCCTTTTTGATAACCACCTCACCACGAATCTCTATTTGAGCTTGATAGGAAATGGTCAATGGTACAGAGCGAATAGTACGCACATTATCCGTCACCTCTTCACCAACAGTACCATCACCTCGTGTAATGGCACGAACAAGTTTACCTTTTTCATAAAGTAAATTCATACTTGCCCCATCAAACTTAGGTTCACAAAAATAGGGAGTTTTTCCTATATTCTTAACGGTTCTCTCTAACCACTCCTCAACTTCATCCGTTATAAATACATCCTCCATACTCCACATTCGTCTGATATGTTTTGCTTTGCTAAACTCATCACGAACTCTTCCCCCTACTCTCTTGGTTGGTGAATCATCTGCTACCCCATTTGGATTGGATATCTCATACTCTAACACTTCATGATAGAGCCTATCATACTCCTCATCAGTAGCAATAGGATTGTCCTCAACATAATAGGCATACGCCCATTTTTTTAAAATAATTACTTTTTTTTGATATAATTTATCAGTCATTTTTACTCTTTATTTAATTAATTTTTCTAATTTTATCGGAATTTTTTTTAAATGTGTTATATTCTTTTACTTTCTACATCTTTTATACACTTTTTTATAATATACTTATAAAGTTATATGAGAATATAAGAAGGCTTATATCCCTAGCTATTAAGGTGTGATACTCATTGCATCTTTAAACTAATTGTTGTTGTATGGTTGTGGTTTAAATAATATATTTATTTAAACCACAATTTTCTTTCTAAAAAATTAAATATTTCTTATACTTTTTAATTTAACCTTAAATTAATTTATTAACACTATAATTCCAAACTTTTTATTAAAGGATAGATATATTGATAATAAATATAAGATACTACATGGTTCTGATTCTATTTTTCTATGTGACAACCTCTTTAGAGGCAACTAATATTAGCTCTGTAGCCAAAGAGAAACTAGGAATTAAGTATAAATGGGGTGGAAATGGTCCTTATCAGTATGATTGTTCAGGTTTTACACAAGAGGTCTTTAAAAGAAATGGAATTAAAATACCAAGAGTCTCCAAAGAGCAATCAAAAGTTGGTAAAAAAATCTCTAAAAGCCATCTTAAACGAGGTGATTTGATATTTTTCCACTCTAAAAAAAGTCAAACTGTTGACCATGTGGGCATCTACCTAGGTCATGGAAAATTTATCCATGCTAGTAGATTTCATAAACGTATTGTCATTAGCCCTCTTCGAGAGTATCGAAGATTTTTTAAATGGGGAAGACGACTACACAGCTAATTTTTAGTGATACTTTTTTCTCTGTAAGCATTTAAAAATCCAATCCATTGGTATCAGTTTAGACATCCTGACTCTCATTAGATATTAAAATAGCCTAATTTTTTACGAATTTTAAATTTACGCACAAGGTTTAATGGTTTTCTTTTAACTCTACGGTTCTCCAAAAAATCTAAACAGGCATCAATAACTCTGGCACTTGATTTTCCATCATTATTGGGATGTGTTATCTTAATAAACTTCTCTAACTCCTTCATAATCTCTTGAGGTTTAGAGAGTGCTAACTCTAATGATTTTTCTATCTCATTGGCATTAAGAATATTTATCATATAGGCTTTTGGTTGATTGTTGTTAATTGTCACCACAGGTTTTTTTTGTAAAACAAATTCTGTAATGGCAGAGGTGGTATCGCTTAACATTACATCCGCTTGTTTAAATAGTTGAATAAGGTCAGTAGTGTCATAAAAAGTAAAGTTTTTATTCTGAAAACTTTTAAATTTTTCAACTATCTCCTGCTCCATTTTTGGGTGAAGTACGCTTATAAAATTGTATTTTTCTAGTTTTGAGAGTCGCTCTATCTCTTTTATCACCTCTTGATTTTTGGCAAGGCTTAGGCGTGTAGTGAAGGTGGAACTTATCATAATAGTAGGCTTTTTTTTCTGGGATAAAATCTCTGATTCCAAGGGGAATAGTGGGTCTACTTTGCTCCATCCTGTCTCGACCACTTCAAAATATTTATGTTTTTTTTGTAGTTCTAAAAAAGGTTTGGTGGTAGTCTCTCCTTGGGTACAGTAGAGGTCAAAAAGTCCTCTAATATTAAAATGCCCCTTGGATTCACTTCGTTTCCCCACAGAGAAACCATGGAAAATCTGTACTTTTATGCCTGAAAAGAAGCTAGGAACAACATTGGTGGCTACCAAGACCACATCAGGGTGATAGTCGAGTACCTCTGGAACAGAGTCAAGGAGAGTTTCCTCCTTGGAGAGATGAATTTTTGTTGTCTCTTCATCACAAAACCATCGGACTTGAAAGCATCTTTTTTCTATTTCCCTCTGTAGGGGTCGTCCAATAGGAATGCTGTAGGGTTGAGAGATATAAATAAGGAATTTTTTCATAAATTATTATACTAAAAAAATTACAATTATACAAATTCTAAATAGTATTACTAACATATAAAATATGGTAGAATATGCAAAAAATAACAAGTAAGAGAGTAGATGAAAATAGCAATAGTAGGAACAGGATATGTCGGTCTATCCAATGGTATTTTGTTGGCACAACATAATGAGGTAGTGGCATTGGATATTGTACCTGAAAAAGTGGAAATGTTAAATAGGAGAGAATCTCCTATTGAAGATAAAGAGATAGAGAGATATCTTCAGAGAAAAGAATTAAACTTTAAAGCAACACTGGATAAAAATGAGGCATATAGCAATGCTAATTTTGTTATTATTGCAACACCTACAGACTATGACCCTAAAACCAACTATTTTAACACCTCATTGGTTGAAATTGTTATTGAGGATATTATCGCTCACAATTCCCATCTTCCCATGATTATCAAATCTACTGTTCCTGTGGGGTTTGTCAAGAGTGTATGTGAGAAGTATCACACCGATAACATTATCTTCTCTCCTGAATTTTTGAGGGAAGGAAAAGCACTTTATGACAACCTATATCCCTCTAGGATTATTGTGGGAGAATACTCAAAGAGAGCCGAAATTTTTGCCAATCTTTTAGCAAAGGGAGCGATAAAAAAGGATATTGATATACTGTTTACCAATTCAACTGAAGCAGAGGCGATTAAACTCTTCTCCAATACCTATCTTGCCATGCGTGTGGCTTTTTTTAATGAGTTGGACTCCTATGCTGAATCGCATCATCTTAATAGCCAACAGATTATTGAAGGGGTTGGTCTTGACCCTAGAATTGGAAATCACTATAACAACCCCTCCTTTGGATATGGTGGATACTGTTTACCCAAAGACACCAAACAACTACGTGCCAACTATAAAAATATACCCAACTCTATTATTAGTGCAATTGTAGAGGCAAACCATACTAGAAAAGATTTTATAGCAGACTCTATTTTGGCAAAAAATCCAAAAATAGTGGGTATTTATAGATTGGTGATGAAGAGTGATTCTGATAATTTTAGAACCTCGGCAATACAGGGAATTATGAAGCGTATTAAAGCAAAAGGAATAGAAGTCATTGTTTATGAACCAGTTTTGGAAGAGAAAGAGTTTTTTCACTCTAAAGTAATAACTGATTTGGATGAGTTTAAAAAATGTTCAGACGTAATTGTCGCCAATAGATTTTCAGCAGAGATAGAGGATGTCAAAGAGAAAGTTTACACCAGAGATATATTTAATAGTGATATATAATAAGAGAGATTAGATGGTTTGTATAAAATATAAAAAAAGAGAGTTTGTCTGTGTCAAAAAAAGTATTATGTATAGCCTATTATACGCACTTTTAATGACACTAATACTGTTGAGTATGGACAGTTTGTATGCTTTAAATAATGAGTATTTTATTTTTAAATTTACAACAAAAGAGTTTTTTAATAAGCTGTTTCTATTAACACTTCTTATCTCATTGATTCCCCAACAGAAGAGACGAGTTACTATCTATTTATTATTGGTTCTTTTCTCTTTTTTTCAGTATGTTCACTTTGAGTATTTTGGAAAAAATATCAGTGGAATTGAGTTTTATCTATTTATAACCAATATTCATGAGACATTTGAGACCATAAACAGTATGCTTGGTATGCTTTTTATCCCTTTGATTATCTCGTTGGGTGGTTTTATATTTTTATACTTTATTGATTTTAAAATTGGGACTGTCTCTTTTAAATATAAATACGCATTTCCTTTTTTTCTAGTGGCTCTTTTTGGACTTGGTCTACAGATATTCTATTTGACTAATATTCATCAAGGGAAGTTGGAACAAACAGATAGTAAACGACTCTACCCTACGACAAACAGGCACTCTTCTCGAAACTTTTTTGTAACTCTTAACTATTTTACTTTTGGTATTTTGCCTAAAAAAGTATTGGATAGAAGAGAGAATTTTCCTATATTAGATAAACCTATTCTGGTTAAAAAGAACTTAAACAGAACCATTATTTTTGTGATTGGGGAGAGTCTAAGATATGATACTTTTTCATTAGACCATAACAAACTAACACCCAAGCTTCAAACATTAAAAAAGGATAAAGGTCTCTTTTTCTCAAAGGTCTATTCAGGGGGAACAATGACAAAAGTCTCTATCTCAACACTGATTAATCGTCTGAAATATCCAAGTGGATTACCACAGATTGCAAAAGAGGACAATTGCCTTTTTAGATTGGCAAAAGAGAATGCTTTTAAGACCTATTTTTTTTCTGCTCAAAGTAATTTTCACCTGCAAATCATTAGGGATATGATATGTCCTAAATATATTGACCTGTTAATAGCAAGAGATGATTTTATCAATTATATGAATCCAACAAACTTTGATGCAGATTTACAAACATTGGTAAAAAAAACAAACATTTTAGAGGAGAAAACATTTTTAATTCTACATCAAAGAGGCTCTCATAGCCCCTATTACAAGCAATACCCAAAAGTTTTCAACAGATACACACCCTATGAAAATACAGCTCTCTATACCGATAATAATCTCTTTAATTTGATTAAATATCTCAAAGAGACGCTTAAAAATGAGTTTTTCCTGTTTTATGTCTCTGACCACGGAGAACTACTCGGAGAAAATGGTAAAAAAGGACATGGTCACTTGATAAAAGAGGTCTATGAGGTTCCATTTTTGATGTATACCAATAGTAAAAACGAGAAGTTAAAAGAGCCATTTAAAAATATAAAAAATCATTATGATATATCTAACTATATTCTCTCTCTGTTGGGTTACAAAGTAGATTTAATTAAAGATGAAAATCGAACCATCTATATCCTAAATTCTGATTTAGATGGTTTTTCAGGATATGGTGTTATTGATATCAATGACAGTGTTGAATCGCAAATAGAGATAAAAAGATATTAGAGCTTTATTTTTATTTCCAAATCTATAAAATAGATTTGGTTCTATCTATACATCTCTACACAGATTCTAACCTCTGGTAACTCTCTTGACTTGTTATAAAAGAGTGCTTTGAATATTCTCCCTAGTATCTTTTTCATATTTTCTCCTTTCTTATTTTTGTTACCTATATGATAGTATATTAATTGTCAATAATCGTGAATTATTTAAAAAATTTTCAATTAAATCTTATTTTTTATATTTTATAGAATACTTTATAGTAATAAAATATATTTACAAATATTCAGCTATAAATTTAAGTAAAAATAGATATAATTCTGAGAATAAACAATTTATTAAAAAAATATTAATTTTAAAATTTAATTATTACAACAAAGGAAAAATAAATGAAATCTACTTTTAGTCTGCTAGTACTTATAAGCTCTTTAGCTATCTCTTCTCCTATACCACCACATATGCTTGAGAGGAACTCATTACAAGTTAGTTTAGTATTCACTAAAAATAATAAAGTTTTAACAAGAGAAGGTCGTTTAACTAGAGGAAGTCGTGACGCTCGTGAATGTCGTTTTTGTCTTAGAAAAATGCCAAGAACAAGAGAAAGTCGTATTGCTAGAATAGATAGAGAAAGAATAATACCCCACCTAAATAAAGAGCAAGTAACAAAACTTGCTATCGTACGGTAGAATATAAAAATTATAAGAAAATAATCTCATATTACTGAGATTATTTTTTAGTTTTAGAAGTTATACTTTAGTCCTAAAGAGGCAGCATCACCACGAAGTGAATCAATTGTAGTAGCTTCGTACTCTCCAAGAATTGCATAGTTACCACCAAGACCATACTCAAGACCTCCGCCGTAAACCATTCCTGACTCATTATCACTTCCAGTTAATGAACTCTTTTCAATCATGTATCCTACTTTACCAAAAAGACCTAAAGCATCAGTAAGAGGATAAGTATAAACAAGTGACAATGCACCTGTCTTATGAGATACATCTCCTGAAACATTATTTAAGTCATTTTTAGCATAACTAAGACCCAACTCTGTTGCAAAACCACTTCCTAGTTTATAACCAAGGTCAATACCTGCTCCATATCCAGAGTCTGTACAGTTACAGTTATAAGTATCACCCATTATAGAGATTCCCTTAAGAACAGTATAAAAGTTACTTGGTCCCTTTGGTTCAGCTTTTTTAACAACTGGCTTAGGCTTTGGAGCGGGAACAACAACTGGTGCTGGTGCAGGAACAACCACGGGTTCTGGTGCTGGTGCTGGAACAACAACTGGTGCGAGTACTGGTGCTGGTACAAATACTGGTTCAGCCATAACAGGGATATATTCAGGTTCTGGAATTACAATATTAGCATCTGGATTTTCAAATGAAACCACCCCTCCAATATCTCCTCCAGCCTGTAGACCTGTTACTAAACCACATACAATTAGACTCTTTAAAATCTCTTTCTTCATAAACTCTCCTTTAAGATAAAATGTAAAGATAGTTTATAATAAGCTATTTTTTCTTTAAGAAAAGATACAAAATTCTATAATACTTAAAAAAAAGAAGGTTTTTATTAATTTTATAACCTAATAATAATAATCAAGTTTTATTATGTTTATAAATACTTAAATAAATTTTTAAATATCATCTCTCTCCCAACGTTTGGGGTCTAAAAAGGTATCATCATGTATATGCTTGAAGGATGCTCGTATCATTTTGAATACCCCTGAGCTCTCTTTTTCTAAATCTTGCAACCATATTTTCATCTTGGCACGTACATGAGGCATCTTTACATCTTTAAGCATTGCAGGACACGCTTCATCACCAATGGGTTGCAAACTGTTATCGTCTGAAAATGCCCGTAACTGCTTCTCTCTAGCCTCAATTAAGGGTCGAATAAGATGAAATCCTCGATTGGTTTTATAGATAGGAGCCATGGCTCTCATCGTGCCATTATAAAACATATTCATAAAAAAGCTCTCTACGGTATCATCAAAGTGATGTCCAAGTGCCACTTTATTAAAACCATTATCTTCTGCAAAGGTATACAATGCCCCCCTTCTCATACGTGAGAAATAGGAACAAAAAGAGGAGTTTTCACGAATTGCATCATTAGATATATCATAAATATTAGTCTGGCAGACACTATGTTTTATCTCATACTCTTTGCAATGTTCAACCAAATTACTATAGTGTTCACCTGGCATACCATAGTTTATGGTACATGCTTCAAACTCAAATGTAAAGGGTGCATGTGCCTGAATATGCTTTAAAATATGAATAAGTGCTAAAGAGTCTTTTCCCCCACTCAATCCTACCAAAACTTTATCACCCTCACCTATAAGTCTAAAGGTTGCATTGGTTTTTCCTGCAACACGTAGAAGCTTTTTACTAATCTGTAATTTTGGAGATATTATTCTGCTCATTGGTCTATGTTTTCTACCATCTCTAAGATAAAGTTAGCAGAGATAATCGCAGAACCTACCATAAACTCATCAAAATCCATTCCTGCATCATCATTAGCCGTATCGGAGATAGCACGAAGCACAAAAAATGGGACATTCAAGGCATCACAAACAGTCGCCACACTTGCCCCTTCCATCTCAATGGCATCAGCCTTGAAAGTAGAAAGGATAAACTCTTTTCGCTCATTGGATGCTACAAATTGGTCACCTGTAGCAATGGTTCCCTCAATTAAAGTAAGCTCATTTTTCTCTGCTACTACCTTGGCAATCTCTCTTAATCTGATATCAGTCTCCACAAATACAGCACCTTCAGGCACAAAACCATGAGGATGACCAAAAATAGTAATATCCAAATCATGCTGACACAGCTTATCGGCGATAATCAAATCACCAATATGAAGTGAGGGATTAATCGCCCCTGCTACCCCTGAGAAAAGAAGTGTAGAACAACCAAACTTTTCGATAAGGGTAGAGGCAGTTAATGAGGAGAAGACCTTACCTATTTTCGAATAGGCAATCACCAACTCTTTGCCTTTATAGGTAGCTTGATAATAAGCATTATTGGCATATTCAACTTTTTTAATATTCTCCACTTTTTTTAACAAGGGTGCAATCTCTTCAGGCATCGCCCCCATGATAGCTATTTTACTCATATATAAATCCTAATTATTTTTGTGAAATTATAGCAAACTATCTTTAGTTCCATAATTTATATACAATTTTTTTTTATACTTCAATAAACATAAAAAATCTTAAAAGGAACTATTACTATGAAAAGCGAAATAAAAACAAAACTTATAAATAAATTATCACTATGGACAGATGATGAGAATCTTGAAGAGAAGATAAACACTTCGCCCATTTATCTCTTAGCAATATTAGCCATTACCAACATTATTATATTAAAACTTATATTTTTATTAATATAAGTTTCGATAAATATAAAAATTATAATTCTTTAATCGCCTCAATGGTTGATTCAACGGAAGCCATATCTGAGACATTAAAATGAGGTTTTTTGGTTGCTTTTTTATTTAATCCTTTCAGTACATTTCCATTACCAAACTCAATATAACAATCCACCTCACTGTCTATATTTGCCATCGAGTGTTTATATTTTACAGGAAAAACCAGTTGCTGAGGAAGTAGTTCCAATGCTTCTGCTTTTGTGGCATATGGTTTAGCTGTTACATTTGAGATAACAGGAGCAATAAATGTATCTTTTATCATCTCATTTAACTTTTGAGAAAGAGGCTCTACTGCACTCTCTAGTAGTGGACAGTGAGAGGCAACTGACATATCCAACAAAATGGCTCTTTTTGCTTTTGCCTCTTTTAAGATAGGGGCTAAAATCTCCAAATCTTTTTTAACTCCCGCAATTACAATTTGACCATTAGCATTATAGTTTACAGCCCATACCTGAAGCCCTGTATCTCGTTGATCTTGACATATCTGCTCTACAACCTCATCAGAGAGTCCTAAGGAGACCATCATTCCCACCTCTTGCTTTGAACACGCTTCTGCCATCAATTTACCACGAAGATTTACAAGCTCAACTGCATCAACAGCATCCAAAGCACCACTTGCCACCAATGCCGAAAACTCACCCAACGAGTGACCCATTGTTAGCGTTGGATTAATATCAACAGCATCAGTAAAAAGTCTATGAGCAATAGTTGAAACGAGTAAAATAGCAGGTTGCGTAAACTCTGTTTGACCCAAATTATCATTCTCTTCAAAAAGAAGTGTCTCAAAATCTATTCCTGTACGCTCACTGGCCTCAGCAATCATCTCTTTTGCTACCGCTGAATTCTCAAAAAAATCTTTTCCCATTCCTATACTTTGGGAACCTTGTCCTGCAAATAGAAATGCACATTTAACTGCCATTATAAACCCTTTATTAATTAATTATGGCATTTTATCCTATTTTGTATCAATTTTCATATCAATTGCAATTATCTTCCTGTATAACTATAGAGAAGTGCCGTTTTGAGGCGTTTAAAAACAGCCCTCCTATCTCTTGGCTTAATGGCAAAACAGCCATAACTTCGTCCACCACTTTTAACATAACCTGCTGTATGTACCACCACATCTCGTCCACCAAAACGTGTTGGAAGACCTACTTTTTTATTACTTTTTTGAAGACCTGTTATCATCAAATATTTATATTTTTTTTTAGCAGTAACCCTCTCTTTTATCCCTACTTTAAAAAAACCATATGGAGTCATTTGTGAGTTGAGTTTATTACTAGAACGCCACACGCGTCCCCCTTTAGCACCTGATTTTTTACCATGTGCTACATGGTGCTGATAGACTTTTCCATTATATAAATCTATAATATAGAGACGTTTTTTCTCTGCTTTTTTTGTATAGTCTGCAATGGCGATGTATCTTTTAGAAAGTCTCTGCTTGTATCTATTTTTTTTATAAAATCTAAATGCTTCCCTTAACGCCTTTTTATTAACAGTTGATACGGATGCTACTCTTTTCTCTATCTTTGATAGGTGTCTGTTAGAGTAATATTTGTTATAGTTACTACGTGCTTCAACCGTTGAAACTAAGAGAAATGATAGCAAAATAAATTGTATAATAATTTTCATAAATTTTATTTCTTTCTTTTTTAATTTTTAATATTAAATATTATATTTAATTTTTAATTAATAATATCTTAAGCTATAGAAATTTTTTAGGCATTTTAATAGTTATTTTTATTGATTTATGTTATAATAGATTATAAATATTAAATAAAAAATAGAGACAAAAACATGAATAAAGTTTTAAATATAGTAAATGGTGAAGCCATTATAAAAAAATTAAAATTAGCAGATATTTCTGGTACATTTTTACCATGGCAAGATTTTTTACATGAGGGACCTGTTCCAGAAAATTTATCACTTGAAGCCCTCTCTAAAATTAGGGCTGAGTATATTTCAACCAAAGGGCTAGGTAGCTTTAATAAGATACATCAAAGTTTCAAAGATAGAAATGCCACACTAAATACATTTAAAAAATATCAAAAAATCATACTTTGGTTTGAAAATGACCTATATGACCAGCTACAATTCATTCAAATTTTAGATTGGTTTTTTAAATATGCAGACAAATCTACCCCTATCTACTATATCTCTTTCCAACAACAGCTACATAGCTATACCAAAAAAGAGATAAATGAGCTTATTCTGTATAACAAAGAGTTGGTATCACATACCCTCTATATTATTGCGAAAAAAGCATGGTCAGCTTTTTGTTCACCTACTCCTGAGGCGTGGTTTAAACTACAAAATGATGATATATCCGAACTTCCATTTCTCAAAAATACTATTATTAGAATGCTAGAGGAGTACCCCAATACCATCAATGGTCTATCTCGTACGGCACATCAAGCACTGCTAATTATTGAGGAAGGGACTCATCATCCTCAAAAGATATTTGAACGCTATCAAGAGAGTGAACGACTTAATTTTATGGGAGATATTCTATTTTGGGACATTCTAAAAGAGTTGGTAAATAGAAATATACTGAACTCAAGAGAGGAGGGAAGAGACTTAAAAATCACCTCTTTAGGAAAAGAGGTAATCAAAGGGGATATAAATTGGTTAAATATTAACCAAATAGACAAATGGTTAGGAGGAGTCCATCTCAGTCATCAAAACTTATGGTGTTGGGATATACAGTCCCAAAAAATCATCAACCGAATCTCCTAACTATTTTAAATCAGAAGACTCGGTCGCTTTTATGCTGTATCGTTGCAGTAGTTCCTCTTGAATATCAAGTGCTTTTTTTCTATCAATCACTATTTTAGAACCATCATTGTCTTCGAGAATCACGTACTTCTCTTTGCTTGTGTTGACCAGTTTATAAAAATCTTTAAAATCTTTAAACTTTTGACCATTAACTTTATCAATTTTCCAAAAACTAACCCCATAATCTCCACGGCTAATTGTTGATGCTAATACTTTTAACAAAAGAACAATCTCTTGATTGTCTTGTGTTGGAAATTTAGTCGCTCCATATCGTAGAGGTAAGTTGGGCTGATTTGAAGCGTTCAAAAGGTTTTGAGTTAATGGAGTAAAGACATATCCACCCAACATAAAGTAGGTAGGCATCTTATCATACTCAAACTCTGCAAAACTAGAACGCTCTGTACTCTTTTCTGTAGAGAGCTTTACTTTAACTGAAATTTTTTTTCCATCACGAAGTACATCAAGTGCTACCTCTTCTCCATATTGATGCATATCTACATAATATTTAAAGTGTGTATATTGATTCTCTCTAAAAGAAACTGTACCATCACTCTCTATCTTATGACCATCAATTGCGGTAATAATATCATCTTTTTTAAGTACATCTTTAAATGGAGAGGTATATAAAATCTTAACAACCAAAATTCCACCAGAGTTTTCATCCAATTTATAGTACTCTTTTTGGGTAGGGTTCTCTATCTTCTCCATATAGATTCCTAATTTTGGGAATCCATCATATTTACCATCCTCTACATCGGTTAAAAAATGCTGTACCACATCAATAGGCACCATATACCCAATATTTTGAGCACGGCTAATCTGTTGCATCACTATACCCACGATTTTCCCATCAGAGATGGTAGGTCCCCCTGAGTTTCCAGGGTTAATTGCCGCATCAATCTGAATAGAGAGAAAGCTCTGTCCACTATGTACATAACGGTTATGCTCTATCCGTGAGACAATCCCTGTGCTAATACTAATAGTATTTCCACCCATTGGGTAGCCATATACTGTAACTTTATCCTGCATCTTTGGAAGTGTTCCAAAAGTTAATGGAATAGTATCATTAAAAAAGTTTTTGTCCTCCACTTCCAAAAGAGCCAAGTCCGTATCGTGTGAGACTTGTAATACTTTAGCTTGATAACGTTTAGTATCTCCATACTTTTTAACTTCTAAAAATGTCTGATTGGCAACCACGTGAGCATTGGTCAAAATACGATTTTTTGATATGATACTTCCCGACCCACTAGAGCGATGAACGGTACTATTCCATGGCTCTTGATAGTTGGGTGCTTTGGATACTGTATAAATTTTTACAATAGACCTATCAATATCATTGGCATGAATCAGAGAGCCTGTCATGCATAAAAATATAAAAATTTTTAAAAAATTTTTCATTTAATTCCTTTAATTTAAAACTGTGAAAGTATACCAAATAATTCTAAACGATTTATCAATATAAAATTAATATGATATAATTCATCAAAAATTTAGGAGTTGTAAAGATGGCAACAATCTCAATGGGAGACCTTAAAAAAGGTGTTAGATTAGAATTAGATGGAAATCCATACCGAGTGGTGGATTTTCAGCACGTTAAACCAGGAAAAGGTGCAGCGTTTGTACGATGTAAAATCAAAAACCTATCAACAGGAAAAGTAATCGAAAAAACAGTTCACGCGGGAGACAAGTTTGAAGTGCCTGACCTAGAGCAGACTACGATGCAATACCTCTATGACGATGGAGAGATGCTACAGTTCATGGATACCACCACCTATGACCAAATTGGTCTGACCCATGAACAAGTAGGAAAAGAGACCTTCAACTTTATGATAGATGGAATGGAAGCCGATATCCTTTTTCACAATGGAAAAGCAATCTCTGTAGAAATTGCACCAACAGCTGTCTATGAGGTAGTGGAGACCCCACCAAACTTCAAAGGTGACTCACAAGGTGGTAAAAAACCAGCAACCCTTGACAGTGGAGCAGTTGTTCAAGTTCCTTTCTTTGTACTTGAGGGTGACAAAATTAAAGTAGATACTGTTGAGGGTAAGTATTTAGAAAAAGCTAAGTAACAAAAATGGAATAAGTCGGGTTCCCTCATCCCGACACTTACTCTTTTATCTTAGCTAATCCCGTATAGCCTCATCATCCAGCTCACCAGACTTCAATTTTCTCATATACTCTGTTAACATCTTCCTTACGTCCCCTGACATAATAAGTAGTCCAAATATATTTGGAATTGCCAGTGCCAAGAAGAGGATAGAAGAGAAGTCTACCATTGTTCCTGTGTCTACAATAGTTGCAATCACGATAAAGCCTAAAAATATAAGTTTATAGATAATAGAGGTTCTTAAACCAAAGATATAAACCCATGCTCTCTCTCCGTAGTATGCCCATGAAATCATGGTAGAAAAAGCAAACATAAAGATGGCAAAACCTAAAACAGTTGGAAACCATGAGACAACTGAACCAAATGCTGTTGAAGTGATAACTGCTCCTTGTTTAGCAGCAATAGCAGCATCTAGTGCTTCTGTTCCCCCTAAGTAGCTTCCTGTCAAAATAATAACCAAAGCAGTCATGGTACAGACCACAACGGTATCAATAAATGGCTCATATAGAGAGACTAACCCTTGACGGATTGGATATTTTACCCGTGATGCTGAGTGAGCAATACCTGCTGAACCTAGCCCTGCTTCATTTGAAAAGACAGCTCTTTGGAAACCTTGTATCATTGCTCCAAAAATACCACCTGTTACGGCTGTTGGGGTGAATGCTTCATTGAAAATTAAAACAAATGCATCAGGAATGGCGGTAAAGTATGTTCCTAGAACCCAAAAGACCATTAATAGATAAAAAATCACCATAATAGGAACGATTTTTTCTGCCACATGAGCAATTCGTTTAATCCCCCCAATGATTACAAGCCCTGTAATCCCTGCCATTACCACACCAAATACCCAAGGGAATTCATTTAAAAGCGGGATTTGTCCCTGCATAATAGCCAAGGATTGAGAAATTTGAAATGTGTTTCCTGCTCCCAATGCTCCAAGTATCATAAAAAAGGCAAAAACTACTGCCATAATTTTACCTGTTTTCTCCATCCCTTTATCTGCTAGACCACGAGAAAGGTACTCCATTCCCCCACCCATAATAGTGCCATCAGGTAAAAACTCTCTATATTTTAACGAAAGTGTTACTTCAGTAAACTTTAACGTCATTCCCAAGAATCCTGCCATTATCATCCAAAAAGCAGCCCCTGCTCCACCTAAACTAATGGCGATAGAGACCGCTGCGATATTACCGATTCCAACTGTGGCTGAGAGTGCTGTGGCTAGAGACTGAAAAGGAGAGATAAGGCCTTTGTCCTCTCGGGTCTTATATTTTCCTCTGACAATTGCCAAAGAATGACCAAACATCCTAAGATTTACAAATCCCATCTTTAGGGTAAGATAAACCCCACCTACAATTAAAAGAGAAACAACAAAGGGAAAGCTGGTTCCCTCCATTGTCCCAAAAAAGATATCAAAAAAGAGAATTGCCTCAAAAATTGAGTTGATAGATAAAAACATTTCGTTCATTATAAGTTCCTTATATTAGTAATTGTTATTGTATAGAAAACAATCTAAATTCTGCTATAATCTAGGCAAATAAATACAAATAAGGACAATATTATGGCAAATATCCTATTACCATTGGCAACAAAATTCGAAGAGGTTTAGCCCCATAAGTCCATTTAAATGGCTTTGCCAAAATTTTAGAAGATTAAGCTCTTAAAAACTTCTCTTCATATAGAAATGGTCTGATATCAAGTGAAAGGTCAGAGAACTTCTGAATAAAAATGTCAAGAGAACCATTTGCTCCTATCCACATATGAATATTATTAAGACCATATTTTTTTTCAGAAGATGTAAAACCTTGGTATGATTGAATCGCTGTACGAAGACTCTTTATGAAATTTGTTTTTTCTTGATGGCTCATGTCGCTATTCCTTTTATTATACTTAATTTTATATATAAGTTAATTTATCAAAAGTTATCTTAAAACTTGTTAATGAAAATATAGAATTAAGTTTTATTTAAGGGAAATGAAACATTATAAAGTAGGCATAGACATATTATTTGCTATAATATTAAATAAGATTTAAAGATAACAAAAAAGGTGTATTATGTCAAAAAAAGAAGAACCAAAGCTCAAAAAACTCGTGGTAGCCGCAGATGGCTTGAGTCTTGGAATCTCAATGGTAGTAGCTGTTTTACTAGGAGTAGGGATAGGTCTCTTGCTTAAAAATATCTTTGATACTCCTTGGCTCTTGTGGTTGGGTGTTTTTTGGGGTATCTCTGCGGCTATTTTAAATGTCTACAAGGCGTATGAAAAACAGAAAAAATCTCTGGATGAACTTGCCAGTGACCCACGATATCGGTATCAAAAATATGATGATAGTGATGAGGATGATAAATATTAATGAAAAATACTATTAATGCACTTCTTATAATAGATATTGGTATCATAATTTTTTGTCTCTTAAGTGGAAATAGGGTCTGGTTATTAAACTCTCAAATTGCGTTTGTAAGCTCATCACTTATTATGTTTGCTTCTATCATCTCTTATCGTAACATGGTACAAGCTAGAGTGGATATGGGCATGGTTGTAGCTGATGATAATCGTGACACCCTAGATAAGATTGAAGACCCTTTTGATTTGTACTCTGAGGATGAAAAAAGTTCATCAACTAAGAAGAGTCTAAAAGAGGTAGTGAGTGAAGAGAGAAAAAATTTGAAAAAAAATCGTCGCTCAATTTGGCAAACTACCAAAGATTCGAAAGCTGCATTATCATTTTATCGTTTGGGTGCGTATGCTATTTTGATTTTTGGATTTTTTTACCTGAATAATAATGAAATATTGGACATCTCTTCGTATCTTTTTGCATTAGCTCTTCCTCCTATTATTGTAGTCATAATGTTAATGCGTCAAAAATAGAAAAGTTGATTGACATAGACTAAGAGTTTCTGATATAATAAGCTCAAATAATTAAAACATTGAACTAAGGAAAAAGATGGCTAAGAGTTTATATGAGACATTAGGTGTTAATGAAAATGCAAGTGCTGATGAAATTAAGAAAGCTTACCGTAAGTTGGCACGTCAGTATCATCCTGATGTAAATAAAGAAGAGTCAGCTATTGACAAATTTAAAGAGATTAATGCCGCGTATGAAGTTCTTTCGGATAGAAAGAAAAAAGATGAGTATGATATGTATGGTGACCAGATATTTGGTGGTCAAAACTTCCATGACTTTGCACAACAACAGGGTAATGTTGACCTTGATGATTTACTGAAAAATATTTTTGGTGGAGGAAGCAGGGGTTCAGCTTTCGGAGGAGGACGAAGTAGTGGTGGATTTGGAGGGTTTGGAGGTAGTAGTGCCTTTGGAGGAGGAGGTTTCTCTGGTTCAGGAGCTGACTTAGACCAGCGTACAACCATTACTATCTCTTTTTATATCTCTGTAAAGGGTGGAAAACATAATATCTCTATTAATAATGAGAGCTTTGATTTAAAAATTCCTGCAGGAATTAAGAGTGGTGATAAACTTCGAGCTAAAGGAAAAGGGAAAAGTGGAGGCGGTCAGCGTGGTGACCTTATTATTGTGGTTGAGGTTGCAGATTCTGGTGAGTATGAGAGAAAAGGAAATGATTTATATAAGAGCTTTGATGTCCCATTAAAACTTGCTCTTTTTGGTGGCAAAGTAGAGGTTAGTACCTTGGATAAAACAGTAACATTAAAAGTTCCTCAAAATACTAAAAATGGACAAAAATTTAGAATAAGAGGTGCAGGGGTTCTTGATAGAAAAACTTCTCTTAGTGGAGACTTGTATCTATCTTCTAATATTATTTTACCAAATATGGATGAATTAAATGAAGAGTTTAAAGCCTCTCTTGAGGCAAACCTCCCTCCTTTTTCATCTGATACTAAGAAGGAAGATGATGCATAGTTATGATGAGCCTGTTTATCTTATCTCTGTAGTAGCATCTGTTTTAGATATCCATCCACAGACACTGCGTCAGTATGAAAAAGAGGGTCTTATTACCCCCTCTCGTACGCAAGGTCGTATGCGACTCTACTCTCAACGTGATGTGGATAAGATAAAATTGATTCTTCGTTTAACTCGAAAGATGGGTATTAATCTGGCAGGAGTAGATGTTATTTTAAAGCTTAAGTTCCAGATGGAAGAGATGACGGAGGAGATAGAGACTCTCCGTACCGAACTAAGTAAAGTTAATCGAAATGGCTCTGTTCCTACGCATAAAGCTGTAGTAACCACAAGTAATTATGATATTGTTATTTTTGAAGATTTAAAATAAATCTTCTTCTATTGTGTTATTACTAGTAGAGTATTTCCTCGTCTATTAATATAGATGCGTTTTGACTCTCCTTTATACTTTTTAAAACTCTTACTAGCATCACTAACCGTTTTGACATCCATATTTTCAATCTGTATAATAACATCTCCAGGGCTAAATCCTGCAATAAATGCTTTAGAGTTTATCTCTACCTCTTCAACAACAACCCCCACTATATGTGCTGGAATTTGAAACTGATTTCTATTGGTATCATTTAGGTTATTGATATGGAGACCATCAAAATTCTCATCGATATTACTTATATTTGTGGTCTCTCCACCAATACTGGTAAGTTTTACCCTCTGTTTTATTTTTTTTCCATCTCTCTCCAAGGAGATAACCACCTCTTCATGTGGGCGATAGGAGGTAATTATCTGTTGTAGCTCATGAGGATTTTTTAGTTTTTTCCCATTTACTGCGTAGAGAAGGTCACCTCGTCTTAGCTTTGCTTTATCGGCAGGTGAGTCATCTTGTACATCGGTGATAATAGCACCCTCTCTAGTTGTATAGACCTGACGGTGTTGTTTGTTTACTTTAATGGTATTCACCCCTAAAAAACCACGAACAACTTTGCCATCAAGAACCAATTTACTCACAACATTTTTAACCATATCTATAGGAATACTAAATCCTATCCCTTGGTTTCCTCCACTTTTTGATAGGATAGCAGAGTTTATCCCTATCAATGCTCCACGAGAGTCAATCAATGCACCACCTGAGTTACCAGGATTGATAGAGGCATCGGTTTGTATAAAATTTTCATATTGGTTAATTCCAACACCAAACTTGTTGAGTGCAGAGACAATTCCTTGTGTAATGGTCTGTCCTACCCCAAATGGATTACCAATGGCAAAAACCACATCTCCAAGTTGAATATCATCAATATTACTAAATATGATAGGTTCTAAATCGTGTGTATCTATCTTGATAACAGCTAAATCTGTCCCTTTGTCTCTTCCAATAATTTTAGCAATGTACTCTCTATCTCGTCCATTAATGGTTACGGATATCTCATCAGCTCCATCAATCACATGATTATTGGTAATGATAAATCCATCCTCTGAAATAATAACTCCTGAGCCTAAAGAGTTTTCACTTTTATTAGGTGGCATTTTATTGCCAAAGAACTCTTCAAAAAATTGACGATTCAGATTTCCTTTGTAATTAATAGTTCGATTTGAGATATTTACTACCGAGTCCATTGAGTCTTTTAATATAGAGTGAAACGATAAAATCTCATTTTGACTGTTTGGTAGTTTATGTTTTGGATTTTTAGGTGCATTTTCAAACGTAATGGTATTTGCAATAAGCTTTGTATTAAGTAGACTTATGATAAATAGAATTGTGATAAGTAGAGTTGTGAAGGGAATGCTTTTCTTAATCATCTGTTTCCTTTGGTTATTTTTGATATTATAGTTATTTTATGTTTAGAAAGATATGAGATGAAGTAATTCTAAAAGGAGTAAAAAGTTAGTTAATGTTAATAAACAATTTTAATGCTTTTTCTAAATCTTCAGGGGTATCAATTCCAAAACTTTTAGATGAAACCTCTACCATTGCAACTTCATATCCATGATACAACGCACGTAGCTGTTCAAGCTTCTCTATCTCTTCAAGTGGAGCAGAAGAGAGTTGACAAAAACGTTCCAAAGAGTTTTTTGTGAAGCCATAAATCCCTAAATGTCCCTTGTAGGCATCAAAATGATGGTCACGAGGATAGGGGACTTTTGCTCTTGAAAAGTAAAGTGCCAAATCATTATCAGTTGTTACCACTTTGACAATATTTGGGTCATCTGCCTCAGGATTGTTGATTCGTTTATAGCAAGAGTTCATCATAATTTTACTGTTCTTTTTATTTTTATTGGTCAAGTCAAAAACAGCTTGAACCACCTCTGTCTCAATAAATGGTTCATCTCCTTGAACATTAATAATAACTTCATCCTCTAAGAGATTTAACTTTTTAGATGCCTCATAGATACGATCCGTACCAGAGTTATGCTCCAAAGAGGTCATGATTGCTGTGATATTATACTCATTAGCTATGTTGACTACCTCCTCTGAATCTGTGGCTATGGCTACTCTATCAATACCCTCTATAGCTTTTGCCGTACGGATAACCATTGGCAGTCCTGCAATATCAGCCAAGACTTTATTGGGAAAACGACTAGAGCCTACTCTGGCAGGAATTATTATCATCTGATCTGCTCCTTATGCCATCAATTCAGTCATTGACTCGGTAGCTGAATTTATTGCATCCTCTATCATCTCATCGGTTGTCATCGTTGAAATAAATCCTGTTTCAAATGAAGAACAGGCTAAATATATCCCTTTTTCAAGCATCTTCCCATGAAATCTACCAAAGAACTCACTATCATTCTCTAAGGCATCATCAAAGTTTTTGACTGCTTTTTTTGAGAAGAAAAATCCAAACATAGAGCCTCTAACCTCGGTTACCATGGGAATATCAAGTTTATCAGCAGTAGATTGGAATCCCTCCATAAGTCGTTTGGCTCTTTTTTCTAATGTTGTATAAATCATAGGGTCTGCTTTTAGCATCTCTAGTGAAGCCAATCCTGCTGCCATTGCCACAGGGTTTCCTGAGAGTGTCCCCGCTTGATAGATAGGTCCTTCTGGAGATAGTTGAGCCATAATATTATCACTTGCCCCAAATGCCCCCACAGGCATACCTGCACCAATAACCTTACCCAATGTAATAATATCAGCTCGTACAGAGCTTATCCCTTGTGAACCTGTGAGGGAGGCTCTAAACCCACTCATCACCTCATCAAAGATAAGCAATGCTCCATGCTCATCACACAACGCTCTAAGCTCTACCAAAAATTCCTCGTCAGCAGGAACAAGACCCATATTTCCTGCAATTGGTTCAATTACAACTGCCCCAACTCCCTCTTTAGAGTCTGCAAAACATTTTTTGACACTCTGGATATTATTATAGGTCGCAAGAAGTGTGTGTTTGGTCAAATCAGCAGGAACCCCAGGGCTAGAAGGATTTCCAAAGGTCGCCATACCTGAACCTGCTTGAACCAATAGTGAGTCAGCATGACCATGATAACAGCCTGTAAATTTAATAAAATCATCTCGTTTAGTATAACCACGAGCCAAACGAATCGCCGACATCACCGCTTCTGTTCCTGAACTTACAAAACGTACACGGTCAATTCCCTCAAACATATTCACAATATGCATGGCAAGTTTAGTCTCTCCAACTGTAGGTGCTCCGAAACTTAATCCCTTTTTAACAGCAGAGATAACTGCTTTCTCTATCTCATTGTGTGCATGACCCAAGATAAGTGGTCCCCAACTCTGAACAAAATCAATATATCGGTTTCCATCAATATCTATTAGGTATCCACCCTCTCCTCTATCAATAAAAGGGGGTGTCCCTCCAACGCTTGAAAATGCTCTAACAGGTGAATCCACCCCTCCTGGAATTACCTCACATGCCTCTTTGAATGCCTTTTGACTTTTATTATAACTCATTATTTAACGTCCTTTTTTATCCAGATTAAAATTTTTTTGATTATACTATCTTTCTTTATATAAATTTATGAGTTTAGGACAAGATATGAGAATATTATTGGCATTTATCATCACGGTTATTATCTATATTCTACTCATTGCGTTATATCTTCTCTATTTTCAAAATATCAAGCTCTCCTCAGCGAAAAAAAAATCTGAACATATTATAAAGATAGATATTCGTGATATCCAAAAACAAGAAGCTAAAAAAGAGATAGAAAAAAAGATAAAGAAGAAAATAAAAAAAGAGTCAAAAAAAAGAGTTATCCCTAAAAGAGTTATCCCTAAAAGAGTTATCCTTAAAAAAGTAGCAAAAAAGAGAGAAGCAGTAAAAAAAATAGAGCCAAAAAATCCTAACCCTATATTTATAGAACAAGAGGAAGAGTATATACCAGAGATAATAGAGGTAGAGGAGGAGCATATTATATTTGAAGAAGAGCCTATTCCAGAAGAGATAGTAGAAGAGGAGATTATATATGAGTATTTTCCCCAAGAGAGTATAGAAGAGCAAGAGAATATAGAAGAGATAGTCATTCAAGAGCCAATTATGGATGAACCAATAGCTGAAGATGAGATGCTCTATATCCCAGAACCCATTACAAGCAAGAGTGAACCAAGGAAAATAGACAACTCTCTATCTTCTCTTTTAGGACAAGGTAATACTCATGTAAGCAACACAGCAAAATCTCCTCTTATTCAAAAACTATATGGTGCATCATTCGATAGTTTTACTCCTATCCAAAAGAAGTTTATTGTCGATAAACTAGACTCTATCCATCGTATTACCCAAAGCACCCTCACACGCCGAGGTTACCCAGCAGGGACTATTTCAATGAAGACAAGACAAGAGGGAGAGAACATTGTCTCTTTTGACCTGCACCCCAATGGAGATATCTCAAATTTAAGATTGGAAAAAGAGATAGGCTATCGTGCGTTAGATGAGAATACATTGCAGACGATTAGAATCGCGTATAAAGACTATCCCTATCCTATAGAAACCACACATATTGTATTTTATGTGGAGTATTCTATTTTTGGGCACTAAAATTTATCGGCTCTTCATATGAAATAGAAACTTTTGAAACATAAAGTTTTTATCATCATTTTTACCTACGGCTTCTGCTAGGTTGGCAGTACCTGTCTTGGATATAATCTCTTGACCTTTCTCTGTAAGTGAAAAGTTTAAAAACTGTCTTGCCCATCTGGTTGTATTTTTAGACAAATAGATAAAAAAAGGTCTTCTTAGCTTGTATATATTATGAGAGATGTTCTCCTTGGTTGGAGCGATATTATCAACGTTAAGCATTTTTATCCCTTTGGTTCGAGAAGAGCTTGTTATATCATCTATAGCAAAGGCATACTTGTTTAATATAACCCCTTTTCTAATAGGACCAGAGCTTTTGACACGAATGGCGTTTGGAGAAAAAGATATATTGGAATCATTAAATATAAGTTTTCTTGCTGTTGAACCCACTCCTGAGTGCTTACCTTTTCTAAGATAGAGAGTGATGGGTTTATTATCACCTCCAAGCTCTTTCCAGTTGGTGATTTTACCCAAGAGAATTTTTTTGATATTATCAAGTGAGAGATTATTTATGGTATTCTTTTCATTAACAATAAATGCCAATGCACCCCATGCCACCTGTGTTCCCCAAATATCTTTTTCAATATCATTTTTTAGAGGAGCCCTACATCCTGCTCCAATCTCTACCTTTTTATCATGAAGTCCTTTGGTAACAAATCCAACACCACCTTTTTTATTTAAGGTAATCGAGATATTTCGCTCCTTTTCAAATGATTGTGTTAACTCTTTGATAAAAGCAACCCGCGTAATTCCACACGCATACATTTTTAACTCAGGTTGTTTTTCATCGTTTGTATTTGAATAGAGAGATATACTAATCACCCCTAGTGCGATAATAGTTTTAAACATATTTTTCCTTGTCAATTATTCTTTATCACTCATTTTAGAGAGTTTTTTGTAAAAGTCATAATTACTTATAATAGTATTTTATCTAAAAAATATTACTAATTATATTTAAAATAATTTTTTATCTCTAAAATGATAAAATAGCGATATTGGAGAATATATGAAAAAACTATTTTTATTAGGTCTATTTTTGATAATAAATGGCAGTGCAAAAGAGCTACCAAAAGGGTTTGCCTATTTAGAAGAGCAGATACCAACGGTTGAATTAGATATGAGATATTATGGAAATAATAATTTTATTGGAAAGCCTATTAAGGGATACCTCTCCTCTCGGGCAATATTGAGTGTTAAAGCTACAACATCTTTAAAAAGAGTGCAAGAGGAGTTAAAAGGTTTTGGTTTGGGTCTCAAAATTTTTGATGCTTATCGACCTCAAAAAGCAGTTGACCATTTTGTGTATTGGGGTAAAGATTTGGTAGATATGAAGATGAAAGCATTTTACTATCCAAATATTGAGAAGAAAAATCTATTTAAAAAGGGGTATATTGCCACACACTCAGGTCATAGTAGGGGAAGTACTATTGATTTAATCATAATCGACTTGGAAACAAAAGAGGGGCTTGATATGGGGTCTTCTTTTGACTTTTTTGGTAGAGAATCATGGATAAGTTACAAGAAAATTACAGTACAACAGAGAGCCAACCGTATGTTACTTCATATAATTATGCTAAAATATGGGTTTAAATCTTATTCACAAGAGTGGTGGCACTTTACACTTAAGAGAGAGCCATTTAAGAGATACTTTGATTTTGATGTGGAGTAATTTATGAAAAACAGTATAAGAGAAAATACGATAGAGATAATAGATATGTTAAAAAAGAGGAAGCAAACGATAACCTTTGCTGAGAGTTGTACAGGGGGAAGAATTGCTTCGGAGTTTACTGCCATTTCTGGTGCGTCTATTGTACTCAATGGTTCGGTGGTGAGCTATGCCAATGAGATAAAGTCCAAGTGGCTTGGGGTAGAGGAGAAGACACTTATGAAATATGGGGCAGTTAGTTTACAATGCGTAGAAGAGATGCTACGTGGGATAGTCAAAATGGTAGATGCAGAGCATGGCATAGCTGTAAGTGGAATTGCAGGACCTACAGGAGGAACAGCAGAGAAACCAGTGGGTACAGTTTATATCGGAGTGATGGTTAATGGTGAAATCAGTGTTGAACATTGTTTTTTTAAGGGGGATAGAGGTTCAATTCAAGAACAATCTACAGACCATGCTATTGCTCTTTTTAAAAATAAAATGTAATTTATCAAAAAACCCTTGACATATCCCTTTTCATAGGCTATAATTCCGTCCACTTATCAACAATGGTAAGTAAAATCGTGACCCGTTAGCTCAGTTGGTAGAGCAATTCCCTTTTAAGGAATGGGCCCTAGGTTCGAATCCTAGACGGGTCACCACGATAATGTCAATATAGGTGCGGTGGTAGTTCAGTTGGTTAGAATACCTGCCTGTCACGCAGGGGGTCGCGAGTTCGAGTCTCGTCCACCGCGCCATAACATTTCAAAAGTGTGACCCGTTAGCTCAGTTGGTAGAGCAATTCCCTTTTAAGGAATGGGCCCTAGGTTCGAATCCTAGACGGGTCACCACTAAAATCATCTTCAGCAGATGACTGATGAAACTTGTTTCATTTTAGAGAAAAAAGCTGGTCGCTTAGCTCAGTTGGTAGAGCGCTACCCTTACAAGGTAGATGTCACAAGTTCGAGTCTTGTAGCGACCACCATTGATAGAAACATAAAACGAACATAGTTTTTAAATATTGTTTACGGTTCAAGATGACCCTTTCATCTAGTGGCCAAGGATATTGCGTTTTCATCGCAAAAACAAAGGTTCAAATCCTTTAGGGGTCGCCAAAGTTTTGTTATGGTCGCTTAGCTCAGTTGGTAGAGCGCTACCCTTACAAGGTAGATGTCACAAGTTCGAGTCTTGTAGCGACCACCATAGTTTTCTTTAGTAGAAAGCTAAAAAGTGTTGTTTTTTTAAGTAATAGATAAAGAATTTAAAGTATAATTCTTTTGTAACTTTCTTTATAGGTGCGGTGGTAGTTCAGTTGGTTAGAATACCTGCCTGTCACGCAGGGGGTCGCGAGTTCGAGTCTCGTCCACCGCGCCATATCTTTTAAATCACAAAAAATTCATTTTAAGAAAAGCTTAAAAAGCTTCCCTCATATACTTTTCTATCTCTTCAAATGTAAACTTATGATTAGTAAAATACTCAAAAGCAATAACTCCTTGATAGAGTAACATATCACTTCCATCTTTTATTGGTTTATGATATTTTTTTGCAAATTTCAAGAATGGGGTATCTTTTCCATAGATAACATCAATACAGGCTTTAGCCTCTGGGATAACTTCATCTAGTATCTCTTTTGGACAAGGTAGACTCTCATCTTCTAATCCTGCTGAAGTCATGTTCACAACTAAATCATATCTATCTTTAGTTTTATAAAATGTCTCAAAAGTATAGGTTTTAAAACCATCTTCTCGAAAACGTTTCAAACGGGCTTCGCTTCTGTTGAGTAGGGTTACCTCATATCCAGCATCTCTTAGCACCATAGAGGTTGATTGGGCTGTGCCACCTGCTCCCAAGAAAAGTACTCTCTTGGTCTCCTTAAACTCCTCTATCGCCTTTAGAAAACCAGGTGCATCAGTATTATAGCCATAGAGTTTTCCCTCTCTATTTATAATGGTATTAACTGCACCTACTTTTTGAGCAAATGGGTCAAGCTCATCACACGCCTTAAACGCCTCCTCTTTGTACGGTACTGTGATATTTGCTCCTCTGATATTTAAATCAAAAAACTTCTGTCGTAGTTGTCTGCCATCCTCTAATCTGTAGCGAGTATAACAGCCATTGTGATTTAAGCCTCTAAAGGAGAGATTGTGCATAAGGGGTGATTTTGAGTGAGAGACGGGGTTTCCAAATATAGTAAAAAGTTGTTGCATGAGATTTTCCTAAAAAATTTTAGAAGAATTATATCAAAATTGCAAAGAGCTACGAAGAAATTTTAAAGTTTCTCCATATCTTTAATGGTTGCAAGTAAAGCACCTAATTTATTTTTAACCTCTAGGTACTCTAACTCTGGAATAGAATCTGCTACCACTCCTGCACCTGCTTGAAGCGTAATACTATTAGGCTTGATAAGTGAAGTTCTTATGGCAATTGAGCTGTCCATTTCACCATTAAAAGCGAAGTACCCAACAGAGCCTGAGTAGAAGCCTCGCTTAAGACCCTCATAGTGAGCAATAAGCTCCATCGCTCTAATTTTTGGAGCTCCTGTCATTGTTCCTGCTGTGAAGGTAGCACGAAAAAGGTCAAACATATCTTTATATTCTGATATCGTCGCCTCGACATCGGTAACCATATGCATAACATGAGAGTATTTCTCCACACGCATCATATCTGTTACCTCCACACTGCCTGTTTTGGCAACACGCCCGACATCATTTCTACCTAAATCAATGAGCATAAGATGTTCTGCACACTCTTTTGGGTCATTGAGCATCTCAAGCTCAAGCTCTCTGTCTCTCGTGGCATTTTTACCACGTTTTCGTGTTCCTGCAATAGGACGAAGCAGTATTTTACTTTCAGATAGTCGTACCATCACCTCAGGAGATGAACCACAAATAGAGAACTCCTCATAATCCAATAAAAATAGATAAGGAGAGGGGTTTTTTGAGCGTAAAAGACGATAAAAACTTAGAGGGTCTATCTGACCTTTTTGAGTATATCTATTAGCCAAAAGTATCTGAAAAATATCACCTGAACGTATCATCTCTTTTGATTCGGTTACAAGAGATTTAAATCTCTCTTCATCAATAGAAAACTCACCTTCACCCTCTAAAATAGCAGGTTTAAGCTTTTGTACTTGATTGCTTTTGTTTAGCATACTCTCTAAAATTCTAACCTCTTCATCGCAGTTCTCATCATTTTGAATAATAGTGAGAATGGCAGTTTTATGAGAAAAGGCTAAAATTATAGAGGGACGAACCAAATCTAAGTCAGGTGTTTGTAGTGGGTCATCAAGCCTATCCATGCTCTTTTTTAGCGTTGGTTCAAAGACTTTAACCATATCATAACCAATAAATCCAATAAACCCATCAGTAAAAGCAAAACCAAGTTCCGAGGAGAGTCTTTGGTATTTCTCTTGGTCAAGCTTTTTGTAATAATCTTGTAAAAAATTAAAAGGGTCAATATCCAGTTTGCTCTGTTTCTTATCTTTATTGATATAAAAGGTTTGATTGTCTCTATAGCTAATTCGCTCTTTTGCACCGATAGTAATAAAAGAGAAATTTCCATCACTACTGTTGACCACACTCTCAAAGAGCATTGTTATTTCATCTTTAAAGAGCTTTTTAATCTCCCCGTACATCGCTACGGGGGTTAATTGGTCAAAAAGTACTTGTTTAATCATTATGCTTATTTAATCTTTGCAATATAGGCATCAGAAGCAACATTTGCTTTTGCTTTTGCTAAATGGTTTTGAGCGTCTCTTTGGCTATAGAAAGGACCAATGAGAACTCTTGTTAATCCACTTTTGATTTTAGTGGTTTTGTAGTTAAGTTTAATTGCTTTAATATTTCTAATAGCAGTACTTGGATTTGCAAAAGTACCCACTTTAATGTAGTAACCACGTGTTACTCTTTTAGTTGAAACATGTTTTGTTCTTGTAGTTGTAGTTGTAGTTGTTTTCTTTTTCACATACTTAGGTCTTGTATAAGTAGACTTTTTAGGAGTACTATGTACTATACTTTTTTTAGAAGAAGTTTCATGATGAGAAGCAGACTTTGTAGTACTCTTTGTTGATTGTTCTGTTCTTAGAGGTACTTTTGTTCTTGATGTAGTATTTCTCTCCGCAAGTAGAGGCATTTTATCATCACTAGTAGCTGAAACACCACTGTGTGTTCTATCTTTTGTAGAATTCCCTTTATCTTCACTGTTTTTTGAAGTCAAAGCAACGGTTGCAGCCGCACCAGCAAGTGCAGCCCCTGCTATAGCAACACCGTTTCCTGTGCCATTACTAGCTGAAGATAATTCATTTGAAGCCATACCTGTTAAATTACTTTCTCCTAATTCCTGAACTGTTCCATCAGCTCTAAGCTGTGATGTCTCATCAGTATCATCTCCACCCAAGATAAGCTTTGTAATTACAATTGATATCACCAAAATAATAAATAATAGAGCTAAAAGAGTCAGTATATTTTTTAGCTGATTACCTTTGGAAGTTTCGGCATCTTCGATGACGATGTCATTTAAATTTTTTGTTTCCATAATTTTCATGGTCTCCTATTTTTTACTGAAAGTATAACATAATTATTCCTAGTTTGATAGTGTTGAATTACATTTTTTTTATAGGAAGTGTTATTTTGTTGTATATTTTAGGAAAATGTTTATGAGGAAGTATTTTACATCTTTTGTTTGCCTTAAACTCCATAGTGTATTCTATTTTTTCAATTATATCATAAGCTTTTTCAAGTGTGAAATCCTCAAAAGGTATAAAGATTTGAACGTGGTTTTTTTTAGAACTTTCATAGGTATAAAATGTCTCAATATAGAGTGATTTTAGAATCTGTTTTAAAAGATAGTAAAATCGGTTACTACTCTCTTTTTCATACTCAATAACAATATAATTGGTCCTGTTGTTGGAGATAAGAGGAACAGCTACTATTAGTTCTCCATTTAGGTGTTGATTAATAAGTAGCTTGGTTGGAGAGAGAGAAATTTTTTCATATTTACTGTAGAGGGTACGATTGTTGAATATGATTTTATCAACAATCGAATCTCTTTTAATATAATAGGAGTCTACATCAAAATGTAGGTCAAATATTGTTATTTTCAAGGTTAGAAAATAGCTTTTTCATAGATAACAAAGTTAGATGCTAATGCTTTCATCTCATCTTTAATTTTACTATGAAGCTCTGTATCCTCGATATTTTCAAGTACATCAGCCATTTTATTCGCGATAATTTCAAACTCAGCCTCTTTCATACCACGACTTGTCAATGCAGCTGCACCGACCCTAATTCCCGAAGTTACAAATGGGCTTCTTGTTTCACCTGGAACAGTGTTTTTATTAACCGTTATACCTGCTGCACCCAACGCTGCATCGGCATCTTTTCCAGAAAAATCCTTATCTAAAAATGAGACCAACACCAAGTGGTTGTCTGTACCGTTACTTACCAAATTGAAGCCTCTTTTTATAAGCATATCAGCGAGTACTTTAGTGTTTGCTTTTACCTGTTTTGCATAATCTTTCCACTCATCAGAGAGATTGTACTTAAATCCAACAGCTTTGGCAGCGATAACATGAACAAGTGGTCCACCTTGAAGTCCAGGAAAAATGGCTGAGTTAATTTTTTTAGCAATCGCCTCATCGTTGGTCATAATCATACCACCACGAGGTCCAGCAAGTGTTTTGTGCGTAGTGGTTGTTACCACATCAGCATAAGGGAAGGGGCTTGGATGCTCATCAGCACAAACCAATCCAGCAATATGTGCGATATCAGCTAAAAGTAAAGCACCAACCTCATCTGCAATCTCTTTGAACTTTTTAAAGTCAATCTCACGTGCATACGCCGAAGCACCACAAACGATGATTTTGGGTTGTACTATTTTAGCAATATCCAATACTCTCTCATAGTTGATGTATCCATCCATCTCAACACCATAGGTAAAGCTTTGGTAGTTTTTACCTGAAAAGCTTGGTTTTGACCCATGGGTCAAGTGTCCACCGTGGCTTAAATCCATTCCTAAAATTTTGTCACCTGCTTTGAGTAACGCTGCGTAGACAGCACCATTGGCTTGGCTTCCTGAGTGTGGTTGAACATTGGCATAGTTACAATTAAAGAGTTTACAAGCTCTATCAATTGCCAGTTGCTCTACAGTATCAGCGTGTTCACATCCACCATAATATCTTTTGTATGGGTAGCCCTCGGCATATTTATTGGTAAAAACAGAACCCATAGCCTCCATTACAGCAGGAAGTGTAAAGTTTTCAGATGCAATCATCTCTAAGTGGTTGGTCTGTCTCTCTAGCTCTTGGTTTATAGCTTCAAAAATCTCTGGGTCAAATGTTTCCATTGCGTAGCTCACAAATATATCCTTTTAGGAAAAATAATTTGTATTTATATCAGATTTAATGTAAGAATGTCTTGAATTTTCAGCTATTATTCTCTCAAATCATTCCCTTGCAAAGTAAGCATCTATCACAAAATCATAAAATCTTAATACAATTAGGGATTAACATCTAAAGTTTCCCCCAAACCATCAAAGCCTGATAATGCTCCATAACATCATGACAACGAACGATAGAAGCCCCATTCTCCACAGCTTTTAGATGGATAGCCAATGTACCTGCCAATCGCTCCTCTACAGGAGTGGGGAGTATCTTGTCTATCATTGATTTTCGACTGGCCCCTATCAATACCTCACAGCCAAACTTTTTAAAATGGGTCAAGTTTCTAATCAGTGTCAAGTTATGCTCTAATGTTTTACCAAAACCTATCCCCACGTCCAAGATGATATCTTCACGACTTAAACCAAGAGCCTCACATTTGGCTATTCTCTCCTCAAAAAACTCACTCACCTCTACCATCACATCATCATAGGTTGGACGGTTTTGCATCGTTTGAGGAGTTCCTTGCATATGCATAATGCATAGTTTTGTTTTATACTCAACTGCCAATCTGATAATAGACTCATCACTAGCCCCTGTAATGTCATTGATAAAACCAAACCCACTCTGTAAGGCATACTCTACCACA
>JALTGP010000073.1 GCA_027076905.1 Campylobacteraceae bacterium
ATATTATCATAAAATCTACTCTGCCACATAAATTCAAAACCTAAACGGTGTGCATGTTTTGTAACAGCAGATTTATATGAACCAACTATAGATGAGATAGTATTTTTACCTTGATTTTGAAATCGTTGTTCTCCTATGGTTTTGGTTGGATGGTGTAGAGACAAGGCATGCCTTGTCTCTACGGTGACGGTGTTTGACAATATTAATATGCCATGAATATGATTTGGCATCACTACAAATTCACCCAATTCTATATTTTTGGAATGATTTTTTATCTCATACCATAATATATCTGCAATTATGCCTATGCTTGAAAGTTCAATTTTACCGTTAATAATATCTCCAAAGTAGTGAACTTTCTCTTTGGTACAAATAGTTATAAAATATAAACCATTCCAACCATAATCCCAATTTTGTAATCTACTTGATTCTATTCTATATCTATTTTGGTATTTTTCATTCATAATCTTATAATTATTCCATATTATTCCGTAGAGACAAGGCATGCCTTGTCTCTACATGTTATATAGACATTTAAATCCAAAGCCTGTTTAAAGATAGGTAAATTTGTGTACATTTTTAACCTTTTTTATTTTCAAAATACAAAATTACTGTCCTCTACCGAACACACAAAGCCAAATTCTTATCTGACTCATTGCCCCAACCGTCACCACCATCCTTGAAATTGACACCCCAAGCAATAGACGAGTCATTTTTATAAGCTGTTGCACTCCAATAATAACTATTCTCAATATCAAAATAATTGCTGTCTATAGCAGGTTTAACTTTTGTCATATCACCCAAATAACATAACTCTTCCATCGTTGGCAATCTCCAATCACTAGAACCATCTAATGAAAGGTTACTACAATATCTCTTAGCATCTTTCCAATTTCGCTTAACTCCATCATCTTCTTTTTGCCAAATAAGCCCTGTGTAGTTATCTTTTACTGTATTTGTTGAGTTTTTGCTATAACTTCTTTTACCTCGATATATAAGTGGATTCCACTTGCCTTTTGTTTTAGGGGTAGGCGTTGGCTTAATAGCTTGGGTAAAATAAAAAGTCCCCACAATATCATTTTGTATAGATGGTCGTTGCCCCTCTTTTCTTAAATCCAACTTAACTTTTCCAAAAATATCTGTCAATTTCAGAGGTTGCTCTGCATACTTTAAAAAGCTTCTTCTAAATGCTCCACTATCAGAGGCTGTAACTCCTGAAGCAGTGGAATAGACCAAATAGACTCCCTCTGCACCGATATTTTCAATAGCTCCACCTCTACCAATAGGGGTTCTACAGGCATCAAGCATTGCGATATTTAGACCATGATTTTTCTCATCAATTTTATTTAAAATATCATTAAAAGAGATAGCATCTTTATCATAATCTGTAATATATTTATCTAATGTTGTATCATTTATGGGCAATAAATAGTTTGTAGTCTCTTTTGTTTTTCTACTCTTATCTTGAGTAGCATGTCCTGCATAATAGACAAAAGCTATACTCTGTTTCCCTAAACCATCTAAAAACTCATTGATTTTACTTTTAATAACATCTTGAGTGGCATTTTCTGCATAGACTACCTTGAAATGTTTTTTAGTTAAAAAATCTCTCATAGCTCGTGCATCAGGTACAGCATTGGTTAATTTTTTGTGTTTTTGATAGTTATTATTTCCTATCACCAAAGCAATCCGTAGATAGGTCTGCATATCACCCATTACAATCTCTACATCACGCGTAGCATACAATGAACTATCCCCATTTCCCCTTGTAGCAGGGCTATTAGCACATGAACTAAATAGCAAACTTGCCACTATTATACTTACTGTTTTATACATTTTTTCTCCTCCTATTTACTCAACAAAAAAATCATATTTTCCCATCATTAAACCACTCTTGCCACTATTTTTATTAGGTTCATCAAAAACCAACTCAACATCTTTACTCACTATCTTTGCCATATTTGACCCTTTGGCAAAACTCAATAAATGCTTCTGCGTCATGTTTGCAATATTAGCTAAAGGTTGTGGGGTTAACATCAGATAGATGCTGGTCTTATCAAATTGACAACCATTACATTTTTTTACTGCTTTTACCTTAAAATTCCCAAAATCTTTTGGGAAATCATAGCTACCTTGAACTAAGCGTGAAGAGGCTCTAGGATTAGGATAAAGCACTGTAACATTATCTTTTTCAACAAAAAGTATGGTCAAATAGCCCTGTTGATTGTTTGTATTAAGGGTAAAGTTTACAAAGTCACCCGTGTGGTAACTCTTTTTTTGATTGGTAATGGTTATAGATGGGGTATTTTGTACCATCTTATCTAATTGGCTCTGCAATGTCTGCTCTTGGGTTTGTCTATGGGTTGGTGGTGTATAGCTTGTTTTTAGATAACTGTTCATAGAGATACTCTTAAATGAAGGGTTCGAGAATGTAAATTTAGGGTGATGGGGCTTCTTGTTGACTCTTTTGGCATAAGAGACAATATTATAGGTTGCCTCTTCTTGAATAGACTCTAATGAGTTTTGACCACTTAGTAATCTGTAAATTTCATTGGTAAAAAGACTTCCATTCATTGTAGCCAAAGACTCTTCATTATCTTCTGATGCAGAGAGAACTATATAATCCCCTCCTATCTCTTTGTCAATGCTTATACCCTTTGAGAGTGGAGCGTCTAATTCATCTGATGGAAGAGTTTTAACTCTAATTAAACTACTCCCATCACCTCTGTTTGCTGTACCACTATGACAAGAGTCAAATATAATTAACTTCTTGGCTTGAATAGCACTAAGATAGTGATTTAAATCATCATCTATATAAGGGATATTTCGTACTCCATCACTCAAAACCAAAGCTTCATCTTTGTGGTCATCAACCTCATCTCCATTTTTATCAGCCACAGAAGAGCCATGACCACTATAGTAAAAAACAAAAGTGTCATTGGCACTTAAACTATTGGCATAACTTTGTAGATAATCCTCTATCTTTAGTGACTCTTGATTATATAGAACTGTTGGAGTAAATCCCCAACTTATAAAAAGCTGTTTCATTTTGTTAATATCAAGGTCAATTCCCATTAAATCATTTCGTGGAGTGCCTCCATAATTACTAACGCCTATTAAAAGAGCCTGTTTTTTAGCCACGGCTTGGGTTGAAAATAGTAGACAAGTTGCGATTATTAATTTTTTGTACATCTGATTCTCCTTTTGATAATTATATAGATTTTAGCTAAAGGAGTCTATTAAAAGATTGGGTTCTTTTTCTTTTTTGTAAAAAGAGTATTAAAATATTTTTATAAAGTTTTTTTTATGATATATTGTTAGCAATTCTCTTAAACTGCTTAGACTCTACTTTAGAAAGGGATTAAAAATTAACCCAACCTCTCCAAAGCAATCTCATCGAGTCTATCACTTGCCACTTCTAGTCGTTCAAATAGCTCATCAATTGCTTGATGACTTTTTCCTACGACTTGGGCATGTTCTATCATGGCACTGTTGTTACCTTGGTTTGAAGCCTCGGTTAAGTTGGCGTTTTGCTCTTCTAGTAACTCTTCTATCTGCATAATTTTTTCTTCACAAAACTCTAGCTCTTTTTTATGGGGTGCTGATTTTTTACTTGCTCCCATCGCTCCTGAGTGGGAGTGTATACGAGAACATAAATATTAAACAAGATTGTGGTTCTCATATGCGTATCCCATCGAGGATAGGATGGGAGTTTTTACCTTTCAACTCCATCTTGAATTCTACTATAATAAATAAAATATTATGATTTTACTCGCTCCCATCGCTCCTGCGTGGGAGTGTATACAAGAATATCAAAATTAAATATTACTGTTACTCTTATATGGATTCCCACCGAAGACGGACGAACTAAAAAGAGCATGAGAACCCAAGTATTGGTGTGCTTTTGTGTCGAGACAAAACAGATAAAGTGGTAGAGTATGCGTTGAGTAGAAGTATAAGTCCTACAGTCATTGCTGATTATGGTACAGAGTTGATTCCTAAAGAGTTGTTAGAGCGTAAGGTTGAGGAGTTGTATCGGTTGTATGAGGGGGAGAGTTGATGATATACTTTAAATGACTAAAAGGAAAAATACGCATAAATTTAAATATAATAAGAGAAAGAAGAAGGATACCCATGACGATTACACTAAATATTCATAATGAACAGCTTTTTGACAAAATCATGTGGCTTTTAAGTCGCTTTAAAAATGATGGGTTAGAGATTATTACAGACATTCAAAAAAACATATCAACTCCAACAGAGCAAAAAAATAAATTTTCTGAATTTGCAGGGATTTGGAAAGACAGAGACATAACGCAAGAGTCTATTAGGGAACAGGCTTGGAGATGATAGTTTTAGATACAAATGTATTGATTGAGATTTTAAAAGATAATCAATCAACCATTGAAAAAGTACAATCTTTTAATTGTCCATTGGCTATCTCTTCGATTACAGTTATGGAACTTTTTTATGGTGCATTGAACAAAGCAGAGGTTAAAAAGCTTGAAAAGTTTGTTGCTCTTTTTGAAGTTATT
>JALTGP010000074.1 GCA_027076905.1 Campylobacteraceae bacterium
GTAGGAGCAACCCAATGTAAAGCGACTCCTGCATCGTTCAATCCCTCTACCCCTAACATCGCTTCATAAACCAAAGGTTGTTCTGAAAAGTGTTGAGCGTGTTGATGAATGGCATTAATACGACCAAATCCACTTCTAAATTTACCCATTTTCATGTCTAAATTGGCAGGAAGTTTTTTAGTCGTTAAGTACGCCTCTTCTATCTCAAACGCTTCAGGATGTAAGTGAAAAATAGCATCACTGGTAAAGTAAGGTCCAACCTCTGAGTGCATTCCTAGCTCGGCATAGTTAAAGTTAAAGCCTCTGTTTCTATGGAAAGGAATTTCATCGGCTGCGTCAAAAAAACCATCAATACCATACCCTCCATAGGTATCGTTGTCAATATTTCTTGAAACAGCAGAGCCATCTAAAATGAGTGAAATATCAGGAATAAAACTCTTTTGGTTAAAGCTATTACCACCGTTTAGTGCCTCTTGTAGTTTTGATTTCTTTTGTGATTGTAGGGCTTTTTCTAGCTTATCTACACGCTGTTCTAAGTCGTTTGCTTGTAATAAAAGTGTACTTAGTAATGTACAGAGTAGTATTTTTTTTTGCATGGGTATATCCTCTATTTGAATAAATTAATTGTTGTTAATATTGCGAATAAAATATAATGGTATTAAGAGAAAAGAGGAGGAGCGTGAGAGTTAAAACCTTTATCTGTAAAAAGGCTGTAATGGCTTTTGCTAAATATAACTATTGAGTAGTAGTCAAAGATATCTGTAATATGGTATTCTAGAGGGGAAGCATCTCCACCATGTAGGTTTTTTAGAATAATACAGACTTTACACTCATTGGGTTGTTCCAGTGCATTATTGTGAATATGAATGGCACTTAAGTAGCTTGAAGTGAGATAAAATAGGAGAAGAGAGCGAATAATTATCCTCTGAATTGATTTCAAACTCTCTCCTTTTATTGATTTTTTTAAAATTATAGCAAAAAAATAAGCGCTTAACTGCTCAATATTGATATTAATATAAAAATGGAGCATTGAGTTATTTAATTTTATAAAATTAATAATTTTTAGTTATAATCCGAAAAATTATACTTAAGGATATTTAATGAAAAGAGAACTTCTTTCGACAATGGCACTGGGTGCTATTTTAATGCTGAATTCATGTACTGAAACCACATCAGATAATAAAAAAGTTACCGAGGTAAAATATGTTGAAAATACTGAGATACAAGCCAAAGGAATGAAGCAGATTAAAGGGCTTATTAATGGTGTCAAACCTGCTTTGATGGGTGCATTAAAAACGGATAAGACTGGTATTGAGGGGATGGAGATGTGTTCTGTTTCTGCTATTGAGATGGGAAAAAAGTATAACGCTTCCTTGCCAAAAGATTCAAGTATCAGAAGAACGGCATTAAAATACCGAAATCCAAATAACAAACCAGATGCAACGGATGTGGTGGTAATGGAGAAGTTGAAATCTGATAACAGCTTTAAAAAACCATTGGTGGTTGATATGGGTGATAACTATCGTGTTTACAAAGCTCTTCCTGTCCATAAACCATGTCTTGTCTGTCATGGAGATACCAAAACCATGTCTCCCTCTATGTTGAAAATCATCAAAGAGAAGTATCCAAATGATTTGGCTGTTGACTTTAAAGAGCATGAATTTAGAGGGGTTATTGTCTCGACTATTAAGAAGTAGGGCTGTTTTTTTAGAGAAACCTCTATTATTATTTGGTATAATCACGCAATTTTATATATAACTAGGAAAATATAGTGATTACATTAAAAGAAGCGTTGACAAAAAGTAAAGAGGAGCTTGATTTACTCAAAATTGAGATGGAGAAAAATGCCAAAGAGGGTGGGCTTAATGCCTATATAGATTTTGCCTCTTTTGGTGAGGGTGTTCCGATACTTATCAAAGACAATATTCAAGTCGAGGGGTGGTCTGTCACCTCAGGTTCACAGATACTTCAAGGGTATGTTGCTCCTTACAGTGCAACGGTTATCAAAAATTTACAAATCAAAGGTTTCTCTGCATTTGGTCGTGCCAATATGGATGAGTTCGCGATGGGTTCAACCACCGAAAGCTCTTTTTATGGGGTAACTAAAAATCCACATGGAGAGGATAGAGTACCAGGTGGCTCATCAGGTGGTTCAGCTGCTGCTGTAGCAGGTGGGATTGCCATCGCAGCTTTAGGTTCTGATACAGGTGGTTCTATTCGTCAACCAGCATCCTATTGTGGATGTGTGGGTATGAAGCCAACTTATGGTCGTGTGAGCCGTTTTGGTCTGGGAGCTTATGCTTCAAGCCTTGACCAGATTGGACCAATTACTCAAAATGTGGAGGATTCGGCTATTTTGTATGATGCTATCGCATCTCATGATGAAAAAGATTCAACCTGTTCTACTTTGGAGTTAACCTCTGTAGCCGAAAATTTAAATCCTAATAGAAAGCTTACCATTGCTGTTATTGACAACTATGTTTCAGAGGCGAGTCAAGATATTCAGGATGCGTATGCCAAAACGGTAGAGACGCTTAAAGAGGTAGGGCATACGATTGTCCATAAAAATATGGCAAATACCAAGTATGATATTGCTACTTATTATATCGTAGCAACGGCAGAAGCGACCACCAACTTAGCAAGATATGATGGTATCCGTTATGGTCATCGTGTAGAGGGTGAAAATCTTGAAGAGACATATAGAAACACAAGAGCTCAATTTGGTGATGAGGTGAAGCGAAGAATTATGCTTGGAAACTTTGTTCTTTCAGCAGGGTACTATGATGCCTATTATGTCAAAGCCCAAAAAGTTAGACATCTTATTCGTGATGAGTTCAATAAAATTTTTGAAGAGGCAGATTTGATTTTATCTCCAGTTGCCCCTACCGTTGCCCCAAAAATTGGTTCAATTCATGACCCACTAGAGATGTATAAAAGCGATATGTATACCATTGCCATTAACCTAGCAGGGCTTCCTGCTCTTTCATTGCCTGTGGGAAAAGACCCAGAAGGGATGCCAATAGGGTTGCAACTCATTGGAAAAGCGTTTGATGAACAGACTGTTTTTGATGGGGCATTAAGCCTTGAAAAAGCCATAAATTACATAAAATAAATTAAAACAATTAAGGAAGAGCATGAACATTAAGAAAAAAGCATTTACATTTGAAGATTTACTTCTCGTACCACAACACTCAACAGTCCTTCCTAAAGAGGTCTGTATCAAAACCAACTTGACCAAGCGTGTTACCTTAAACACTCCATTGGTATCAGCCGCGATGGATACGGTTACAGAGTATAAAGCAGCGATTGCAATGGCACATCTTGGGGGGATTGGGATTATTCATAAAAATATGGATATAGAGACTCAAGCAAAGCAGATTTCAAAAGTAAAAAAATCAGAGAGTGGAATTATCATCGACCCTATCTATATCTCTCCTAATAAAACAGTAGGTGATGCAGATTCGTTAATGGGTGAGTATAAGATATCAGGTGTCCCTGTTGTAGATAAAAATATGGTGCTACTTGGGATTATAACCAATCGTGATATGCGTTTTATCACCGATATGTCAGCTAAAATAGAAGATGTAATGACCAAAGCACCTTTGGTGACAGCAAAAGTAGGAATTACTCTTGATGATGCGACCAAAGTATTACAAGAGTATAAAATAGAAAAACTTCCTATTGTGGATGAAAATAATATTTTACAAGGCTTGGTGACCATTAAAGATATTGAAAAAAGAAAGAAGTTCCCCAATGCAAATAAAGATAAGCATGGACGACTTAGAGTAGGTGCAGCTATTGGAGTAGGGCAACTTGACCGTGCTACTGCTTTGGTGGAAGCAGGGGTTGATGTGATTGTGCTTGATTCTGCTCATGGACACTCACAAGGGATTATAGATACTCTAAAAGAGATAAAAGCAAATCTTGATGTGGATATAATTGCTGGAAATATTGCCAGTGGAGTTGCTGCCAAAGATTTAATAGAAGCAGGTGCTGACGCTGTAAAAGTAGGAATAGGACCGGGTTCCATCTGTACCACTCGAATTGTGACAGGGGTAGGTGTTCCTCAAATCTCTGCCATTGATGAGGTTGCACAAGTAGCAAATCCTCTTGGTGTGCCAGTTATCGCTGATGGTGGAATTCGTTTTTCAGGAGATGTGGCAAAAGCATTGGCTGTGGGTGCGAGTTCTATTATGCTAGGTTCTGCTCTTGCAGGAACATATGAAGCTCCTGGTAATATGATACTTTTTAACGGACGACAGTTCAAAGAGTACCGAGGAATGGGAAGTATTGGAGCGATGACCAAAGGGAGTACCGATAGATATTTCCAAGAGGGAACAGCTACGGATAAGTTAGTACCAGAGGGGATTGAGGGTCGTGTACCTTATAGGGGTAAAATTGAATCAGTAGTACATCAAATGATAGGTGGACTTCGTGCCTCTATGGGCTATTGTGGTTCAAAAGATATCAAGACATTTTGGGAAAAGGCTGAGTTTGTAGAGATTACAAGTGCAGGGCTTAGTGAGAGTCA
>JALTGP010000075.1 GCA_027076905.1 Campylobacteraceae bacterium
TTTTTGCCGACAAAGCAAACTCTGGTTACTACCTAAATATTGACCTAAACGATGCCAAAATAGCAGAATACGGAATCAATAAAAACCTAATATTAGACAGCATCTCCAATGGTTTTGGAGGAATGACGGTAGCCACACTTTACGAGGGTGTAAAACGTTACCCCATTTCAGTACGTTACGAACAAGATAAAAGAGCCGACATCACAAGCATAGGAAAAATACGTATTAAAACCCCTTACGGTTACGCACCCTTAGCGACGTTTGCCAAGTTGTACTACAAAGAAGCACCTTCTATTTTAAAAGCAGAAAAAGGTAAAAAAGTTATCTTCATTTATATTACACCAAATCAAGGAGTTACTTCACAAGCCTACAAAGCAGAGGGAATGAAACTCTTAGCCGATTTAAAACTACCAACAGGCTACTATTTTGAGTGGGCAGGAGAGAGTGAATACTTGGAGTCTGCAATGGAGCGTCTGCTTTTCATTGTACCTATTACGCTGTTTATAACGTTCATACTTATCTATTTGGGCTTACGCTCTGTGCGAAATGCCTTGATAGTATTTTTCACTTTGCCATTTGCTACGGTGGGTGGAATCATCTATTTAGACATGTTAAACTTTAACTTTTCCATTGCTGTGGTCGTTGGGTTCTTATCGCTCATAGGGGTAGCAACCGAGACGGCTATTGTTATGATTATCTATCTTGAAGAGGCAGTGGGGAATTTAACAAAAAGAACAAAAGAGAGCGTAAAACAAGCCATTTACGAAGGAGCAGTTTTACGAGTGCGTCCAAAACTTATGACCGTATTTGCCATCTTAGGTGGGTTGATTCCGATTATGTATATTCATGGGGTTGGTAGTGAAGTGATGCAACGAATCGCAGCGCCAATGATTGGTGGGGTTGTGAGTTCGGCTGTTTTGACGTTGATTATTATTCCTGCTGTTTATTATATGAGTGTTGGGAAGGAGGGGTAGGGTCAAACCAAACACCTGCTATAATGAAATCATGAATTTCCAAAAACTAGACAACTTAAAAAACAGATTCAATATCTATCGACCATTAGAGCCTAATATGGTGCAAAATCTAAGAGAAGATTTGATTTTGAAATGGACTTACAACTCCAATGCTATTGAGGGAAATACTTTAACTCTCAATGAAACCAAAGTAGCCTTAGAGGGCATTACTATTGGTGGTAAAAGGTTACGAGAACATTTTGAAGCGATTAACCATAAAGATGCAATTCTGTTTGTTGAGTCTTTGGTAGCAAAAGATGAGGTGTTGAGCGAACATACTATTAAGTCATTACATGCACTCATTTTAAAAAATATAGACGATAATAATGCAGGGTGCTATCGAATGATGAATGTATTGATTTCAGGTGTAACACATCGT
>JALTGP010000076.1 GCA_027076905.1 Campylobacteraceae bacterium
ATGATAAAAACAATACTAATACTAATGTAGGATTAGTCAGAACTCCTATAAATAACCAAAAAGTCATGATAACAGCATGGAATGACTTGGGAATGCACTGTATGGATGGAAATGATTTTTCAGTCTTTTCTATCTTACCACCATACAACAATCTTCATGCACAACTTAAAGATAAAAATGGAGGATTAATTACTACAGGTGTAACCGTAACCTATGAATCTATTCAAGGAACAGATGGGAAACGAAACAGCTCAAGTAGTGACAAGACAAATTTTTGGGACTACTCAAAAAAACTCTTTGGTGTAACCTTAGCTCCAAATACAGGATTAACAGGGCTAAAAACCCCAAGTAGAACAGCAGAAAAAATGAGTTTTAATACAAAACATCAATGGTGGGAAGCCGAAGGTTTACCCTTAACTCCATATAATGATGATGGAAGCAAAAATTACTACCCAATGGTCAAAGTAACTGCCAAAGATAGTGCAGGAAAAATACTTGCGAGTGTTAACACTGTTCTCCCTATTAGTGATGAGATGGATTGTAAACGCTGTCATGAAAGTAACTCAGCACCAGCAGGAAAACCAAATGCAGGATGGGTAAATAGTACCGACCCAGAGAAAGACTTCAAACTTAATATTTTACGTCTGCATGATGAGAGAATGCCAAATGCTGTTAAAAATAATCTAACTGCTTTAAAAGCAAAAGGATACGGCTATGATACAAAAGGATTAGAAGCTACAGTAGCCAGTGGAACTCCAATTTTATGTGCATCCTGTCACTCTAGTAATGCTCTACCTGGAACAGGTGTAACAGGAGTTAAGCCATTTACAACAGCGATTCATGCTTACCATGCAAAGGTAGAAGACCCAAATACAAACCTATCGCTCAACAGTAGTAAAAATCGAAGTGCCTGTTATGCCTGTCACCCAGGAGCAACGACCAAATGTTTAAGAGGTGCAATGGGAGATGCAAAAGATGGAGCAGGAAACAATGCAATGCAGTGTCAAAGTTGTCATGGTAATATGTCAGCAGTAGGAAGTTCAAAGCGTCATGGTTGGTTAGATGAACCAAACTGTCAAGCTTGTCACCATGATGGGAAAAGAGAGTTATCAGCAATTGACCCAAGAACCAATACCTTAAAAAATTTCGTTGACAGAAGATTTGCGACCAATCCAAATACTCCTGCACAGGGATTTAGTCTTTACAGATTTAGTAAAGGACATGGAAAATTACAATGTGAAGCGTGTCATGGAGCAACCCATGCAATATATCCTGCTCACCAAGCAGATAATATCGCCTCAAAACAGATACAAGGACATAGTGGAACGGTGGGTGAATGTAATGCTTGTCATACAAGAGTACCCAATACTATAACAGGTGGACCACACGGAATGCACCCAGTAGGACAGAGTTGGGTCAGAGGTCATGAACATATAGCAGAGAGAAACTCTCAACAGTGTAAAGTATGTCATGGAGCAGACTATCGAGGCTCTAATCTCTCTAAAACTTGGACAAGCCGTTCATTTTCAACCAAATGGGGTCGTAAGAACTTTGCCAAAGGTCATAAGGTGAGTTGTTATGATTGTCACAATGGTTCTGGTGGGGATTAAAATCAAAGAGAGACTCTTCTCTCTTTTCACTATCTTAGATTAGGATGATATAATAAAATATGAAACAGATACTTTTACTTGAAGATGACCAACTCCTTAGCGAAACATTACAACTTTTTTTAGAAAGAGAGGGGTATGGAGTAGATATTGCTTTGAGTTTAGAAGAAGCAGAGAGATTGACTTTTGAAAACAGTTATGATTTGTATCTCTTTGACATTAACTTACCACAAGGCAATGGCTTAGAGCTTTTAGAATATTTGCGTTTGGCTGAAGATAAGACTGATACCATTTTTATTACAGCGTTGACCGATTTAAACTCTATGGCTAAGGGTTTTGAGTTAGGGGCGATTGATTACATTAAAAAGCCTTTTCATCCTACAGAGTTACTGCTTCGTTTAAAGTCAAAGTTTAAAAATGAGGTTTTTAAAATTAATGATGTTGAGTTTGACCTAGAATCAGAAGTGATTCGCAAAGATGGAAAAGTTATGGACATTGGAATGATACAATATAAAGTGGTAATTAAGCTTATAAAAAATCGAGGTTCAGTGGTAAATAAATTGGACTTAGTCGAGTTATTAGAACAACCTTCTGAGAATGCGTTAAGAGTTGCGATTACTAAAATAAAGCAACGCCTTAATATTGAAATTAAAAATATTCGTGCTAAAGGATATATGATTGAATAGTTATGAAAAAGAGTCCTTATTTAAAAACTTCATTATCTTTTTTTTGTTATTGGAGGCATTTTTAATTATCCTTTTTTTTGAATTTTATCACTCCTCATTGAAGGACTACAAACAGCAACGCTACAAAGATATGGAAGTCTGTAGTTACACCTTAAAGTGTAAAAAGTATGCCATTGATTTTGCCAATAAAAAGAGTAGTACTTTGTACAAACTGTACGATGCCAATGAGGGGTTATATGCTTTTTTTCGTTTGCCTAAATCTAAAAAGTTCCATTTAAAACTGCTCTATTTGAATAAATATTATAAAGAAGATAAAAAAGCTCTGTTTTTTGAGTTTTTTTGGAAGTTTGTTGGGGCAACATTTTTTTTGTTATTAGTGGCTTTTTTCTTGACACTTTACAGTTTAAAACCCATTCGTAAAGCCCTAAAAATCAATGATGAGTTTATTAAAGATATTTTACATGACTTCAACACTCCCATAACCTCTATGGTTTTAAATATTGCAATGCTAGAAGAAAAAGAAGCAAAGAATCCTTTTATTAAGCGTGTTCAACAAGGGCTTGATACCATTGTATTGTTACAAAATAATTTAAAGGGATTTTTACATTCATCAACGACTCAAAGTACTTTAGTAGATGTTGCTCTTTTAGGAAAAGAGCGTTTACTGTTTATGGAAAATATCTATCCTGGTATTAATTTTGTTTACGAAAAAAAGGAAAAACTGCTTAAGCTAAGTAATAAAGATTTGTTAATACGTATTTTGGACAATCTTTTAAGTAATGCAGCAAAGTATAATAAGATTAACGGTGAGGTAAAATTAACCATAAGTAAAAATTTTCTTACGATTTCTGATACAGGTAAAGGGATTAAAGATGTCAGAAAAGTATTAGAACGTTATCAAACAGAGCAAGAACGAGGAGTGGGTATTGGTCTTCATGTGGTGAAAAAATTAACCTATGAGCTTGGTATTATGATGAGAATAGAGTCCGAACTTAATGTGGGGACAGAAGTGATTTTAAATTTTGGAAAGTTAGAAGGAGATGGCTAATGCGACAAGGAGCTTTGATATCTGTTTTACTCTTAACTTTCCTTCATGCTGATATTGATAGTTTAATTGAATCGATGCAAAATGTCTCACCTGAAAAACGCTTTGAAATTATGAACCGTTTTAAAGAAGAGGTCATTGAGCTACAAGAAGAAGAGCGTATGGAGGCAATGTTAAAACTGATTTCTATTACTGAAAGTAGTAATACAAAGGAAGTCCTTGAAGAGTTAAAATCAAATAGTAGTGATAAAATTGAAAAAGAGAGTGATGATATGTCAGATGATATTCATGAAAATAGTGAGCATATAAGCGACATAGATATTGATGAAGAGATTGAAGTTGAGGAGATAGATGATGACTAAAAAACTAATAACAGTGCTGTTAGTAGGTTTAACATTGCCTTTAATGGCAATTAAAGACCATGATTTTGATGGTGTAACTGATGAGGTAGATGAGTGTCCCAATACCCCTTTTTTAGCCAATGTTGGTTCAAATGGATGCACGGTTAAAACCTTAACTTTGCCCAGTGAAACGGAGTCGGACAGTCTACAAGCTGTTTTAGGTTATGGAGTTATTATCAATGAAGATTTATTTGGAAGAGATGAGTTGCAAAGTGCCACTTTGCAACTTAATTATTATAAAGACAATTGGAGTTATTCTGCCAATACTGGACGTTATACATATGCCAATAATCAAGGTACTTTAGATTCGACAATTAAAGTCAAAAAGCGTTTTACCCTATTGCCAAATTTAAAGTTGGGTGTAGGAGGAGGAATAAAACTTCCAACCTATGATTTTCAAGGAAATAAGACAGACTATATTGTTTATAGTTCATTGACTTACTACCCCATAAAGTCACTCTCTTTATTTACACAGTTTAAACATACTTTTGTGCAAGATGAAGCGTTTAAGTCCAGATTACAAGACAGCCAATACATTACAGGGGGGTTTGGATATTTTATGACACAGAAATTTTATCTAAATACTGCGTATACAGAGGGTCGTAATAAATTTGCCAATCAGCATGATATAAAAAGCATCTCTTCGACTTTATACTACAAATTTAATAAAAAGTGCTTTACTCTTTTCTCTTATAATCAAGAGATTGAAGATGAAGATGCTCACCATACCTATAACCTAAAAATAGGGTATAAAGTTTGGTAAGATTAAGAGTTTT
>JALTGP010000077.1 GCA_027076905.1 Campylobacteraceae bacterium
TTCCTTTTCATTACTTTCATCCAATTTCAGAATATGCTTTAAACGTTCAAAATTTTTCTTGTCTAATTTACTAAAATTATCGCCCCTAACAACCACTCCATCTCTATCAATATAGATAACTTCACCATTTGGCATTTTCATTTTAAGTCGCACAACACTATTGTCAAACCTTGCATTTGGTTTAGCTGTAAACAAAATTTTATATATTTGATTTATCTTATCATTTATAAAACTCTTTTTTATAGATTTCATTTTATTTATGTCTGAAATTCTGACAGGAGCATAAGTAGCTACATTAAAAGTTAAATAATTGAACTCAATAAGCTCAACACCATAAATAGGCATATTTCCATTAGAACAATGCTTTTCTACTATTTTACTATTGGTATAGATTGAAAAATTTTTATTGAGTATACAACTTTTATCATAATCAACATCCATCGCCAATAATGAACGATAAGCTGTTTTTTTCATTTCAATATTGCTAAAATCAAAAAACAAAGAACCTCTTTTATCTTCTAGCTTTTGTTCTAAAGAAGCAGATACAATATTTGTATCTAATTTGATTTTTTGAATACTGACTTCTCCATTATATAAGCCTCCCCTACTTAAACTATTAGCTGAAATATAATAAGCTTTAGTATTAGAAAGTCCATCTGCATAATAATCAGCAACAAAATAAATCTGAAATCTCTGCCCACTATCTGTCATAAAATAAGAAGCACTGGTTTTTCCTGCAAGACGTATAAAAATTTTCTTATTCTCTATCGCATAATTAGCCATAGTAATACTATACTTTTTTACCTCTGTGCTATTTGTACTTCTTACAGCCAAATTTAAACTAGAGCAACCTACTGTAAGTATAGTAAATATTAAGATACTCATCATTTTTAATTTTTGTTTCATTTTTTTCCTTTAATTAAAATATTTTCCTTCTTCCTATCGTCTCACGGGGAACGAGTCAAAGTTTATTTAGCCCATCTTCATCTTATTTTTTCTCCAACGCCAAACGTACAGCATTAACCTCACTAGCCTTATAACGTATCTTATTACTCTTATCTCTAAATCGTCCAAAATGCCCATAAAATTTACTATCAATATAGATACAAATATCCTCTTGCTCACTAGCTTTCGTAGATATTAAATTTTTCTTCTTCAACTTCTTCAATGACATAAAAAGCGTATATTCTGTGGGATTGGAAAAAGAATAATTTTTAGTATAAGCTCTCTCCTCTAAAGGCGTTTCTCTATATGAGGTCTGTTTCCAATGTTTACAAAGGTCAATATTGACATCAATATCACTAAAGTTAAGGGGTCTTTCCCCAGGAGCAATTGGAACTTGTCGATAATTATCTTGACGCTTTTTAGGCTCTTCTGTAAAAGAAAAACC
>JALTGP010000078.1 GCA_027076905.1 Campylobacteraceae bacterium
TCTTGATTTAGGTTGCTTAATATATCTTTTACATTTTCTTCTATTTGGGTTATGGTCATTTACAGACTCCAATTTTTGATAGTAAATTATAGCACAAATTAATATGCAATCTGTTGTAACTTATGTCGTAAACTAAACAGTTAATTTTAGATATAATTTGGCAAAATTTTTGGAGGGTATTATGTGTGTTGAGAAATTACAAAAAATTCTATTGGCTATGAGCTTAGGGATTGCGATGATGTTGGCGGCCTCTGGTTCGATTAAATTAGCATTTTTATTGCAACTTTTTATTATGATAATCTTGATAGTTAGTGGCTTAACGGGGTTTTGTTATATTACAAAAGTACTACATACTGCTTTTCCATCATGTAACAAGGAGAGTAAATAATGGCGAATATTTCATACAAAGATGCAGGTGTAGATATAGATGCAGGGAACAATTTTGTAGAGGCGATTAAAGAGGATGTAAAATCTACTTTTGATTCTAATGTAATCGGTGGGATTGGTTCATTTGCAGGAGCGTATGCCTTACCAACAGGGTACAAAGAGCCTGTAATCTTATCGGCAACTGATGGGGTTGGAACAAAACTTAGACTGGCCATTGAGAGCAATAAATTTGATACGGTTGGTATTGATTTGGTCGCAATGTGTGTAAATGATTTGATTTGTAACTTTGGTACACCAATGTTCTTTTTGGACTACTACGCAACAGGTAAGCTTGTGCCTCAAAATGCAAAAGATGTGGTAGCAGGAATCGCTGAGGGTTGTAGACGAAGTGAGTGTTCATTGGTTGGTGGTGAGACGGCTGAGATGCCTGGTATGTACTCTGATGATGATTTTGATTTGGCAGGATTTGCTGTAGGAATTGCTGAGAGAAGCGAGATGGATACTGTCTCAAACGTCAAAGAGGGGCAAGTGATTGTAGCACTTCCAAGTTCAGGAGTACACTCCAATGGTTTTTCATTGGTTAGAAAACTATTTTTTGATAAATTGGGCATGAGTTTAGATAATGATTTCAATGGTAAACCTCTGATTGATACACTACTAACCCCTACAAGAATCTATGTCAAAGAGTTCAAGGAGAACCGTGATAATATCATAGCTTTAGCACACATCACAGGTGGTGGGATTGTTGAAAACTTACCACGTGTACTACCCGATGGAATGAGAGCAAGGATAGTAAAAGATGATATTAGAGTACTTCCTATCTTTAAATTTATGAGCGACCATGTAAGCGAAGAGGAGATGTTTAGAACCTTTAATATGGGTGTTGGGATGATAGTTGTGGTTGAAAAAGAGAGTGTAGATGCTATTTGTACCAATACCGATGGGTATGTTATTGGTGAGATAGTAGCAGGTGAAAAAGGTGTTGATTTGGTATAGGTTACC
>JALTGP010000079.1 GCA_027076905.1 Campylobacteraceae bacterium
AGTACCCTATTATCTCCACTAGGATTGGCTTGTGTTGTTGCATTTTTATCCTCTGCTACAGGCTTTTTATTGATACCGAAATCTACTTTTAAGATAGAAGTAGTCGCTACCTCTACGCTGATTTCACCATCACCTGCACCATTCGTCTGACCATCATTTCCTGTTGGAGTTTTTGAGTTAATATTCTCACCATCTGCATTGTTCCAATGGGTAGGAAGAGAGGCTTCTGTTCCACTCTCTTGTGTTGAAAGAATCAATTTATAGGTTGTGTTTGTAGAGACACCTTTGCTCTTACCAAAACTATAAGCTCCATTATCATCTAACAGTGTAGAGGCTAGAACCGTTCCATCTTTTACCAAAGTTACATAAAGTGGTGTCTCATCTGCTTTTGAGACAGCTGTTCCATTAATATTGGCATCTCCATTTCCATCATCATAGAGTGTACCTGAGATAAAAATCTCTTCAATCACAGGGATAGTTACCGTCGCTGGTGTAGCATCTAACTTATCATCATTATCTTTTGAGCTATAGGTAAAAGTAACCTCACCTACATAGCCCTCTTTTGGGTCAAATTTTAGACCTTTTGCCTCGGCAGGGGTTAACAGTTGTCCTACCGTTACCACCGTTGTTCCATCACTCATATAGAGGATACCTTGTGCATCTGTTGGCAAAGAGTTGATAACAAACCCTACCACAGAACCATCTTCATCTGCACCTGTTAAATCTTTTAATACCACAGCATCCGATGTATTCATGATTGCATCATGGGTTTTATCATCGGAAGTAGGTGCAAGATTAGGTGGAGCAAAAGGAAAATCTTTCTTCACGACACTCACTTTATCTACAGTAACATCTAAAACCTTTTTATCTGCTACAACATATCCATCTGGAACATCACTATCATTCTCATCAACAACAACAATATAATCCCCATCAAAAATATTTGTAAAAAGATACTCTCCATTATCATCACTGTCTAAACTGTTAACAAGAGTATCATCATCATCCAGAAGATTGTCACCATTTTTATCCATATATAGTTTAACAGCTACATTGCTAATTGACGCATTATTCTCTTTTTTATAAACTTTACCTGATATCGTTAAACTTGATGTCAATCCAATATCTAAATGCTTATATTGCTGATTTAAATTTAAGCTCTTAGTTCCTGTAATACCTGTTGTGATATCCACATCACTATCTTTTGTATCATCACCTCCCGTGGACTTTGGAGAAAAGGTATAATAATCAGGGATAGTCGCTTTGACCTTATATGCTGTATCCTCTGTTAACTCTTCAAAGATATATCGACCACTACTATCTGATGTCGTTGTTTTTATGATATTGTCACTTGAATCCAAAAGCTCCAAAGTAATACCATTAGCACCCAACTCTCCACTATCTTGAATACCATTTGCATTACTATCAATCCATACAAAATCTCCAAGCAATGTTGATGGTACAATCGCACTAACATCATTTGAGAGTGTTGGCAAAGTTACCCCTTGTGCATAAGCAGAGGATGTATTGGTATAGATATCACCTTTTTTATTGCCCACGGGTTTTAAAAATACTTTAAAAGAACAAGTTGCATCGGCATCAAGTGCTGGACCTGTTAATCTTACTGCTGTTACCCCTGCATTATCAAATCCACAACCTGTATCTGGCCCTGTTGCTGTACCTGCACACCAGTTGGTATCTCCTCCTGATTTGTTGGTAGCAGCTGTCGGTGCAATATCCATAAGTTTTGGATTTTTATTGGTGTAGTACCATGTCACACCACTTTCACAAGCGTGTCCTCCACTTGCACTTTCAAACTCCAATGTTCCATTAAATGCTGTTGGTTCATATCGTTTTTTTTCAACAGCTGTTGAACCCACTGTAAATGTAAATCCATCTGTTCCATCTCCATTAAAGGGTAAGATATCAATAACATCTACATTGGTTAAGTTTTTAGATGAACCATTTCTTGCATAAGAGGTAAACTCAATTGGAGATTGGTCTATCTCTCTAAATGGTGTATTGACCTCTTTTGAGATGAACAGTGCAGCAGGGATACTAATAGTTATGTTTTTATTTGCTTTTCTAATATTCACATTACTGGTATCCGTTGGAGAAGAGATAATCGTATAAGTATGATTTGTTCCTTGTGGTGTTATTGCACCTACTATAAATTTATACTTTATATCTGTAAGAGGTTGGTTTGCTGTTTTTAGTCCCAAGTTCCAAACAAGTACTTGATGCTCTGCTGTACATATACTTTTTAAACTGTCACCATCTTCTAAATCAGCACACGTTCCAAAAACTGGGTCACCAATATTTCCACTACCAACAACATAACCAAGCCCTGGGTCTAAAACCTCTGTTATCTTCACATTGTCAGTCTCTCCATTCTCATTATCAGTGGTAAAGGTTGAATGAATAGTCACCTCAACCTCATCTGAAGGCTCAACGGTAGTCATAGAGAGTGTCTTAGATGTTCTAACCTTTGCTCTCATAAGTATCGCTCTATCTGCTCGATATGACCCACCAGATGCAGAGGTAGGATACTCATTTAAAATTCTAGAAGCACCATGCCAATTATCTGTTGTATTTTTAAGGTAAACGGTATCATGCATCGCTGAATAGTTAACAAGTTCTGTTCCTGAAGGAATTACTGCACCATTTAAATCGCTACTTCTTGCTTTAAGATTTATTGTAAATCCAGCAGTTTTGTTAGAGGGTAATCCATTTGGAATTTTTAATCTAACTTTGGTAATAGGATTACCACTTGCTCTTGCCTCTTCTGTCGTAGCAAACCATTGAACACTCTCATCTTTACACTCATCTATCACCAATGCTGAGTTATTCTGGTTCAATGGAGGAGGCCAAGTACCCACATATCCTGTTGCATACTCTATGGTATGGTTTAAATCAGCTGTAGATGAATAGAGTTTTACAGCACTAGAGGAGTTGGTTTCCATATCTACAACATCATACAGATTTGCATCAATTACATCACATAATAGAGTATCGTTAAAATCTTTATTTCCACTGTTTTGAACATATGCCCATGCACCAAATTTTTTGTCAGGAGTAACAATACCATCTGCACTATAGTAACTGTTGGTCACATCAGGAAGTAATCCACCATTAATACTATTTGTAAAGTATTTACGATAATTACCCCCCATATATCCAGGCCCTCTATAAGTTAAGGTAAGAGTAGCATTGTTGTCTTTAATACTCTCAGTATCTGTTCCAAAGTTTGACTGTCCAGAGATAGAATCTGGGTCAAAACTTGTTATACTGTTTATCGTTGTAAGCTGATAGGTATCATTACTTTGAAGATTATCAGAACTATTAACATCGGTAAGAGGTACAAAAATATTGATAACCCCAGAAGCTAGAGGCAGTCTTGTGGTAGGTATATCACTACCATTTCCTGTTTTGGTTGCAACATGCTCTAATGAAGCATCAATTCCAGAGTAATCAACTGATATAGCATCACCTTTTTGTGACTGAGAACAGCTTATATTCAAGTTTTTCTCCAGTGAGCCAACACTACGTTCAGGATAAGTACTGTTATACCAAGGGTATGGGTCATAACTCATATTTGCACCTGTAACATTACAATCTACCAATTCTGCATTGGGTGAGATTGCACTTACATCATCTGTAAAACTTAAGGTAATATTTTTTCCTAAAGCCTCATTTCCCATAACAGCAGAGGTGGTATCTATTTCACCATTTACCTCATCAGCCTCAAGAAGATAGGCATATTTGATAATAAACCCCTCTATATCATTATATGTCTGCTTAGAGTAGGTTACATATTTTTTCTCTATATTCCATTTTGGTGAAGCAGTTACTGTCAACTCATAGCCATCAGTATCATCTATTTTAGACTCAAGTCCATCTGAAGAGATAGTAAAGCCAATCGCACCTGTTTTGGTATTATTGGGAGTATTTCCTTTTACTTTGACATAAAATTTTGAATCTTCTGAATAGGAGATAGAGGTATCATTAGTTCTAACACACGTTAAAGTTAATCCATCTTCAGAGATAGACGACCCTGCTTTACAACTTGAAGGCAAAGGCTCCCATCTCAAATAGTTATTCCCATTAAAAGAGGGTAGTGTAGAGGTTAAAACTATATCATTGTCTACATTTGTTCCGTTCCAAGCAACATTCATCTCAAAAATATCATTGGTTCTAATAATTAAATCACCTGTATACTTATCATCAGATGGGTCTGTAGTACCCTCATCACTATATCCAGGGTCTTGTTCCATATCACAACCAGGTACATCATTGTTATTGTTATTGGCAGAGGGACAGATATTGACACCATTGACCATTCCACCCACAACACTTAATTTTCCATCACCATAAATTCCCCCCGTTTTTGAGAAAGAGGTAACAATTGTTATAACAGGGTCATTTGCAGCATATATAGAACTACTTATCAGTAGAACACCAAGTGCAGAAGCTATCCTTAAATTCATATTAAATTCCTTTACTAATATT
>JALTGP010000080.1 GCA_027076905.1 Campylobacteraceae bacterium
ACCCTTTTAAAACTATTCCAACTCTGCCTGTTTGGTATATTTATGCTGTTCCTACAGTGGCTATTTTTATAGTAAACTATCTCTCTTCAAAAGACAAACATATTCGTGAGTATGGAGTAAATGAAATAGCTGAATCCATTAGTGAAAACAAAATGATACTCACAATTAGAACACTTTTATTTAAAGTTATTGCTTCAACACTCTCTCTAGCTAGTGGATTTACAGTAGGAACAGAGGGTCCTAGTGCAGGTATTGGGGCAATAATTGCCTATCATGTGCATAAAGTATTAAAGTTGCCTAAATTATTGATTAAAATGATGATTAGTTTGGGTGCAAGTGCAGGAGTAGCAGCGATATTTGTTTCGCCACTAACAGGTATTGCTTTTGCTGTTGAAAATATCGCTTATCAATTTATTAAACAGTACATTACCTATCTTATTTTAGCATCCGTCATCGCATTTGCTATTAGTATTAATTTTTTAGAGCCTATTATTTTCTACCACTCCAAAGGACGGATAATAGACAATAACTATCTTATCTCAAATCTTATTTTTATTCCATTTATTACATTTTTTATCTATTTGTATCTTTTTTTAAAAAAACGAGTTCTCCATTTTATTGATTTAAAAATTTTTACCAACTATCATAAATATCGTAACTATATTTTTGCCCTTCTAGGAGGAGGGGTTATTGGAACAATTCTACTTATTGAACCTCAAGCTGCTTTTTCAGGTAAAGAGATTGTAATGTCTCTTATTAATCAAGAAAAGCATGTTCCTCTTGTTCTTATTTTCACTATTGTTCTGTTGCGTATTATAGGAACAACCATTGCTATTTATGCGAATGCTGTAGGAGGGGTATTTTTACCACTAATGAGCATTGGTGCATTGATTGGTTACGGCTTTGGAGAACTGATGACCATTTATGCCTTTCCTGTCGAAGCCTTCTATTTCGCAGCCATTGGTGCAGCTGTTTTTATGGGGGTTATTATGAAACTCCCATTAACAGCATTGGTTCTTTCTATGGAGACTACTTTTGATTACAATGTGGTCATTGCCACAGGAATCAGTGTCGTGTTGGTTGCCTATTTTTCCAATTTTCATTTTACTATTAGAAAGAGTTATGTCAATAAAGCGAAATAAAAGGGGTCAGTGTGTGCCAAGAAGGCGTAACAACTAATGTAAATTAGGAGGATTACATATTAGCCATGCTATATAAGAGATAGTAGTCTCTCGTTCCCATCACTCCTGCATGGGAATGCATACAAAAGCAACAATAAAAAAAGCTAAGATGGTAGAAAAGATGAAAGAAAATTTATTATTATCTAAGCAAATTTGTTATAAGATGTGTGAAAAGAAAGTCAGATAGAAGAAGTGAAGCC
>JALTGP010000081.1:0-15153 GCA_027076905.1 Campylobacteraceae bacterium
ATGAAGAGTTTAGTTTTATTCCTCCAAAAACCCCATCTCCAAAATCTCCTCAAAACTAAAAGATTTTTTCGTCCAAAATCGCGTTCCATCCTCTTGTTCTATCTCAATAAAAAAGCGTTCATCTTCCTCTTTAAATTCTATTAGTTTTAAAATAGTAACCACCCTACTTCCTAAAACTGTGGTTGTAACCTACTCTATTTTTTTAACTCTAAAATCCTTTACGTAAAATATCAACTTGAGTGATAAGTAATCTCATCCGTTATGAATTTTTTATAAGCAATTGCCATCGCACCAATTAACACCCCTCATAAAATAAAAATATTACACAGCCAATTTTGATAATATTTTTATGCTATAATATTTTATGAAAAATTTTATCCCCATCTTACTTCTATCCTCTATGTTTATTACTGGCTGTACACTCACCAATCTTATGGCAAAGGGTAAAACCAACCATAAAATTACTATTTTAGAGCAAACTTCATTGGAGTATTCTCCCAAAAATGGTATTAAATTTTTTGGGATATCAGACCTTGCTTATGATAAAAAAAGTCATAAACTCTATATGATAGGTGACCGCTCTAATCTCTACACTTTTTCGGCAAAATTTACAAATAGCATCAACAATCTCACCTATCTCTCTGCATACAAGATAAAAGATAATAATAATAAAAGCTCTTTAGATACCGAGGGACTAACCCTTGATAATAAAAACCAACTACTCCTCTCCTTAGAGGGGAATGCCAAGATTGTCAATCTAGCTAAAAGTGGTAATCTTAAAAATAGCCACACCCTACCTCAAAAACTACGAAAAAAGTCCAACTACAAAAATAGCAATAAGATGCTTGAAAGCATCGCTTTTCACCCTAAATATGGGATAATTACCGCAGCAGAGTACCCACTTAACAAAAAAGATAATTACAATCAAACCATCTACTCACTCAAGGGAAAAGAGTGGCATTTTAAGATGGAAAAACATCCAAATACAGCCATTACCTCACTAGAGGTGATGGGTGATGGAAATATTTTAGTACTAGAACGTGCCTACAATGGCTACGCTAAACCCATGTTTATCTCATTAAAAAAAGTATATATTAATAAGTGTGATAAAAAACAGCAATGTAAATCAAAACTTCTTGCCTCCTTTAACTCAGATAATGGGAATGGATTTAACAACTTTGAAGGATTAACAAAAGTGGGAAAAAATAAATATCTCATGGTCTCAGATAACAATGGTATTTCCATGCTATCCACCACTCTCACCTACTTTAAGGTGAACCCATGAGTGAAGTTATCCAGTATCTAAAATTCCTATTTGCACTTGTTCTACTTTTGATATTGACCCATTTTGGATTTAAGGCGTATCAAAATGCAAAACACTACGAAGAGATAAGTATTACCATTGCCCAACAGAGCAATGCCTCCACACTCGCCCAAGGCAAAATAGACCTCATCACCTCTGCCATCTCTTTTGGACTGATCAAGAACAAAACCCAAGTGCGATTTGATTTAATCAAAAAGAAACGACAGGAATACAAAGAGCAGAGTGAACGGTACTTCTACTACTTTATCTATACACTAGGTCTGCTGATTCTTTTTTCACCTCTTTGTAGTAGCTCACATGGTACACTTCTTTTGGCACTTGGCTCTTTTATTTCCCTTATCTACGGACTCATTAATCCTATACTTATGGTCACAATACATAAAGATGTAGAGCATTTAGGTGATGTGATACTCTCCTTTGAGTCAAAAGGAATTTTGGGTTCTATCTCCAAGCTATTTGACAGTGGGGAGAGTATGGTAGCCTTGACTATTCTAGTATTTTCGGTGATTATTCCCCTATTAAAGATATTTACTTTGATTTTTGTTATTTTGGCCAAAGAGTTTGATTTTGCTCATATAATTGTTCGATTCTTTAAACTTTTGGGTAAATGGTCGATGATAGATGTCTTTGTAGTAGCAGTCTTTTTGGTCTATTTTACAAGCAACCAAGGAGAGGTAACTCACGCTGAGATAGAAGTAGGTCTCTACTTCTTTCTTATCTATGTACTACTCTCCATGGTCACTGCCATCATGACGCAGAGGCTATTGACTAAATCACCATCTTCACCGAAGTATGATCCGAAAATGCCTTAAATATTGCATTTCTCTCCTCCTCTGAAGCCACTTCACAACGGCTACTCATACTCACAAATTTGCCTTTACTAGAGTGGTTACCATCTTTAAATGTATAGGCTCTACCCTCCATAACCTCAATAATGGCTTGTTCCAATTCTGCTTTATCTCTACCGATAATCTTATAGCCCCACTGACAAGGGTATACTATATCTGGTTTGGTTTGACAGTTATCGTCTAAAATCACCAGATACTCCTCCCTCTTTCTCCTCAAGTTGAACATCTCTTATGACCATTCCTTTATCTATCGCTTTTAACATATCATAAATAGTTAAAAGCCCCACACTCACGCCTGTTAGTGCCTCCATCTCAACCCCTGTTCTCCCTTTGAGTTTGGCTCGAACACTAAGTTTAAATCCAGGAAGTTCGGGTAACTCCTCTATCTCTGTTTTGACAGAGGTTAACATCAATGGGTGACACATTGGAATCAATGTACTGGTCTGTTTTGTCCCCTGAATCGCAGCAATTACAGCTGTTTGCAATACGGGACCTTTTTTTGCTGAGTTACTCACCACAGCATCATACGCCTCTTGTGACATCTCAATCACTCCTGAAGCTACAGCTATACGGGTTGTCTCATCTTTATCTGAGACATCTACCATCTTTGGTTTATTGTTCTCATCCAAGTGGGTAAGGTTCATCTACCTCTCCTAATTTTAATTATTTTCGTAATTAAAGCTAGTTATCACTTAATATCGTATGGATAGAGTTCAAATACTTCTCAATTACACGCTCATCAGAAAACTCATTTATCACTTTTTTACGTCCTCTTTTACCCATATTTTCCCGTTGGCTAGGGGTTAACTCTATCATTTTAACAAGCTGATTTTTTAGACTATAACTGTCTTTAACTTCACACAGGTAGCCATTTACTCCATCATCAACCACATCTCTACATCCTGAAACATTGGTGGTTATAATTGGTTTTTCCATACTGGCAGCTTCAAGTAATGACTTAGATAACCCCTCTCGATAAGAAGGCAAAACAACACAAGAGGATTTTTCAATAAATGATTTAACATCCTCTTGATACCCAAAATACTCGACTAACCCATCCTCTATCCAGCCATTTAACTCCTTATCTTGAATCGAACTTGGGTTTGAGGGATACAAATCCCCAATAATTTGAAATTTAACAGGTTTATCAAAGGTAATATCTTTAATCATTTTAATCGCCTCAATATACTCCTCTATTCCCTTTTCTCGAATAAGTCGTGCTACAAACAGAAAAATTATCTCCTGATTTTCCATAAAAATATTATTACTACTTTTAAAACTATCAATATCAATACCAGAACCAGGGATTCTATCAGTATATTTAGAAGCGACAAGTCCATTTCTAACAAAAAGGCTTAAATCGTCGTCATTTTGGAAAAAAACCTTATTAACATAGCGAAATGAAAACTTATAAAGCTGTTTTGCTACTCGTGAACTAATCGTATTATGTAAAAAAACTGTACCCAGTCCTGAAACATTATTAATAACAGGAATATGTAATATCTTAGCTGCTAAAGTACCATAGATATTGGGCTTAATTGTGTAGTGAAGAAGAATATTTGGTTTTATTTTTTTATAGATATTATAAAAATATCCTATCTGTATTGACTCCTTTATCGGATTGGTACTGGCATTATCAAAAGGAAGTTCTATCCACTCAAAACCCTCCTCTTGCAACTTAATCGAGTAGTCATCCTTCGGAGCCAATGCAATGACTCTAAAACCATTGTGTCTCATTGCTCTCATAAGGTTTAATCTAAAATTATATATATTCCAAGAGGTATTAACCACTATCATTACTGTTTTCATTATATCCCTTTAAAATTTATAGTTTATTATTAAACTTATTGCAAAGCTAGGAAACAATGACTTTAGCCTCGCTTTATTCGAGACTAAAATCTCTGATTCCCAAGAGTTTTGAAAGATATCTACTATATATATTTTTCTCTAAAATAATTATATGCCTTTTTTTCCTAAAACTACAGCAATTGTTTTCCAAATAATCTTTAACTCCAGTCCTACTGTCCAACGGTTAATATAAAGACGATCATATTGTAATTTATTTTTAGCATCATAGATATTACGCCCATAGGGATAACAGACTTGTGCCAATCCCGTAATTCCTGGTCGTACTAGATGTCTCTGTTTATAATTTGGTATTTTCCAACTATAGTTATCTGAAAGAATATCCCACTCTGCTCTAGGACCAATAAGGTGCATATCTCCTTTAAGAATATTCCAAAATTGAGGAAGCTCATCAATTCTTGTTTTACGCATAAAGTTTCCAAATGGAAAAATTCTCTGGTCATCATCTTGAGTATAAGGGTTAAACTCACTATTTTCATGCATACTTCTAAACTTATAACAGATAAATTTTTTCCCACTTAAGCCTACTCTAGATTGAGTAAAAAATATTGCTCCTTTGGACTCTTTTTTAATTCTATAAATTGTATAAAAAGAGATTAAAAGAGCAAAGGGAGCAAGAATAGTTAATACAACTAACTCTACAACCCTTTTTTCTAAATATTTAATTCCTACTAACTTATTCTCAAATATGTTTCTTCTATTTCTAGTTTTTACTACTTCTAGTTGAATACTACTCATAACATTTTCCTTTCATTTATTTTTTCAAGCTCAATTGAAAAGAGACATTATCTGTCATTTTTCATTAAATTATACTTATTTGTGTTCAAATATATTACTATATTATACTTATTTGTGTTATAATATATTATATAATTACAATTATAGCGAGATAATTATAATTTAATAATTAAAATATTATAATTCAGATAAAATAATTAATAATTTTAATTTTAATTAAAGTTTTAAATAATATTTTATTTTTTACAAAGGAAATAGATAATGAGACAATTTTCATTATATTTAATACTACTACTTATACTCAATGCTTGTAGTCTAAAAGATGAGTATGTCATGTTCAATCAAACCAACACCTTGAAACAAGGAACAAAAAAAGAGAATTTAAATAGAGTTTACACCACCCGTATAGACCCTGCAATCTTTGAATATAAGATTCGTCCTCATGATAGGATTACACTTGTTACTTATAATAATCCTCAATTAAGCACAGGTATAGGAGGGGCAACCGCCGCTGGTTTAGGAGAAAATATCTTGGTCAACTCACAAGGAAATATTAGACTGCCGTTAATTAAAACCGTTAAAATTGCTGGTCTCTCTCAACCAGAAGCACAATCCAAACTAGAAGAGGCTTTTTCTGAGTATCTAAAACAGCCCAGCGTACAACTTGAAGTTCTCAATAAAAGAGCCTTTGTCCTAGGGGAAGTACATAATCCAGGACCCATAGAGCTTCAAAATGAACAACTTCCTCTTCTTCAACTATTGTCGATTGCAGGTGATCTTACAACCTCTGCCAATAAAAAGTCCATTGTCATCTTGAAAAATAGAGAGAGTGGTATTGTTACAAAAGTAGTAAGCCTAACTGATATAGACTCCATCAGGATTGCCAATCAGATGATTAGACCCAATGATATCGTCTATGTTGTGCCAAATGGAATGCGTCTATTTAATAATAAAATAGATGAAATAAATCCAATCTTTAGACTGGTTGCCAATGCTTTATCACCATTTTTAACCATTAGACTCTTAAGTCAATAGGGAGTTGAGAAAATATGAACCATGAAAACAATGAACAAGAGAATTATCTTGTAGAGTTTTTCAAGATGATTTTTCCATATAAGTGGTCAATTATTATTATTGCACTTATTGCGACCCTTCTTGCAATACTCAATCTTCATTTTAAACCCTATATATATGCATCCTCTGCCATTATAAAAATAAAAACAGAAAATAATACAGGAGGAGGTACTCAAGACCCTCTTATCTCAGCACTCTCCATTGCAGGTAAATCTGAAGTCGCTCAAGAACTTGCTATCTTAAATACATTTTATACCAATAACAAAGCGATAGACAAACTTGGTATGGAGGTACAGTACTTTAGTAAAAAAAATTATAAAAAACAGGAAATTTTTTCAAATCCTCCCATTATTGTTAAAGATATTATTATTAAAAACCATAAAATTATTGGAAAAATGTTGACTATTCATCCCAAAAAAAATGGTTTTATGATTCAAAAAGGTGATGTTGTTAGCAATCAACTTTTCTCATATAATAAAAAAGTAGAGAGTCAAGATTTTAGTTTTATAGTAACAAAACAGTCCAACTTTGACCAAGCAATTTATATTAAACTTAATGGAAACAATCGTAATATCTATGAGAATATTGTAAAAAGACGGCTTAATGTCTCCCGTTTAAATGCGGATGTTTCACTGATTAAAATATCCTATCAAGATACCTCCATCAAACGAGCAAATGACTATGTTAACGCACTTATTGATATCTATATCAACCAGAGTATCACTGATAAAAGTCGAAAAAATAATAAAATTTTAGATTTTATATCACAACAACTTCGGATTACAGGAGAACAACTTAAGCTATCAGAGAGCCAACTACAGAAGTATCGAACCAATAACAATGTCATTCAACCAACCGCACAATCAGAACTGCTTTTGGAACGGCTCAATACAATAGAGATAGAGATATCAGAAAATAAAATACGAAAAAAGTTAGCAGATAATCTAATTATTTTTATAAAAAGCAATCAGAATCTAGAGAGTATTGTTCCTACCCTCGCTGAACTAGGGGAGACCCCAACCATTACATTAATTCAAACTATTCAAGATTTAGAACGACGAGCCAGTGAACTTGAAATTAGGTTTACCGAAAGACACCCTGACCTTATCTCGGTGAGACGACAGATAAAGAGAAACCAACGTACTGTTTTTCTTAATGTCAAAAACCTAAAAAAAAGTATCACAAATCGACTTAAAAATCTTAAAGAGCGAAGAATAGAGGATGAGAAAAACCTCAAACATCTACCAGAAAAAGAGAAACAGCTTATTCAATTTCAAAGAAATTATGATGTTAATGCAAAAATGTACTCCTATCTATTGGAGAAAAAATCAGAAAATAGCATGAAAAAAGTAGCACTCGTCTCCGATTATGAAATCATAGACCGTGCCTATACCAATCCCCAACCCATCAAACCTAAAAAAGCAATGATGGTCGCACTCTCATTTACCTTTGGTTTACTTTTTGGTATTTTAATTGCTTTTATCCGCAGTTCACGTATTAAAAAAGTACAAGATATCAAAGATGTTAAAAAGTTAACATCTCTTCCTATCTATGCACAACTACCACTCTCTTCCAAATCAGCACTTGAATTCAATGTCGCAGACACCTCTCAATCGGTTTTAAAAACAAGTCTACGTAACCTAAGAACAACACTTCAATTTATGAGCAGTAAGAACAAAGGAAATATCATACTCATCACCTCAAGTGTTGCCAATGAGGGAAAAGCAACCATCGTCTCAACACTTAGTACCGTATTTCAAAAAGCGGGGTACAAATCAATTATTATTGATTTGGATTTATACCAACCAACACTACATGAGTTTTTTAAGATTAATAGGGACATTGGTATGAGTAGTTATCTTAATAAAAAAGATAGTATTGGTGACATTATCTCCTCCACCAGTTATCAAAATCTAGACATTATTCCAGCAGGTCCAATCGCACCAAACGCTTCAGAGCTTATTCTCTCTCAACGGCTAAACTCACTGCTTACCACGTTACAAAATAGATATGACTATATTTTTATAAATGCTGCCCCACTCTCACTTGTGGCAGACACCCACTACCTCATGCAGTTTACAGACATCAATATGATTAGTGTGAGAAAAGACTATACCGACAAATCGTTTCTATTTAATTTAGATAAAACGATAAAAGAGAGAAAAATAAAAAACACAGGTATTCTTTTTTTAGAAGAGGATTAATTTATAAAAATTTTAACAAGGAAAATAAAAGATGAAAAAATTAAAACTTTTAACAACCACACTTATACTCACATCGGCTCTTAATGCCACAACCATCTACTATAATGGAGAGGGCAATGATATTGGAGCATGGTCGATTCAACCAGGTAGTGCTACCAGTTCTTCGATTACTCAGGTACATGACAACACGCTAAACAGTACCGTTATGCAGTTTACAGATGGTGGAGTCTATCGGCTTCGACTCCCAAATGCTTTTTGGGCTAACGCCACAGAAAAAGTACTCTCTTTTGATATGAGACTTACCTCATACTATACTATTTATGTCTATGTCGATACCCTTGATGGAGTAAGAAAACTATTTTATAATGCTATTAATGTTCATGTAGGACACCACAACACAGGAATTTTGAATGCCATTGGTAATGGACGAACACACTTTTTGGCACGTAATGGAACTCCTCAAATAAATCAAAATAATCGAAATGGTTGGGTAAGAGCCACTTTAGATTTAGACAGAGAGCTAACTGATACTGAACCTAATAACCGTGTAGTACGTGTTCTCTCTATGAGAATTGGTGGTACAGGAGGAAGAATAGATAACGTATCTCTTGATAACCCTACTAGAACCACCTATGCTCAAAGTGCCGATAATTGGCATATTAGTACAGGAGTACCTATAGGTGCTACCATAGAAAATCAACAAGAAGGTCCAGAACGAGGAGAGGTGGTCTCTTTCTCAGGAATCAACACAAGTAATAGCTATACAACAGGTGCTATAAGTGGTGCAAATAGTTGGAATAATACTCAAGATGATATTATCCAATGGAAAATGAGAACATCAAATAACTACAATTTTATTGTACACACTACAACAACCAATGGAGCCAGAGATTTAATCTACTCTACAGACAGAATAGACAGTGGATTAAACATTGCTAGAAATGAGATAGGTATTGGTATTGGTTGGTCACGAAATGGAGATGGTGCAGCCTATGGTAGGGGGACAGATGGAAGATGGCAAACCATGACCAGAAACATGGCAACAGATATTGCTGAATTTGAAAATGGAAACAATTTAATCGCTGTGAATGGGGTAACCGTAATAGGTACAGGTGGTAGACAAACCCATGCACCCATGAGGGCCAGTAATATCCTGATTGACGACCTCCAACTATTTAGAGCGGTGGTTCCCACAGAACCTGCTATACATGAAGAGGCAACCAATCTACATCAATGGCGACTTCGAGCAGACTCTGTTCGAGTATCCTTTAGCGATAATGCCGAAGGAGAAATAGGTTTTAGATATATTAATGCGGATACAGCCCTTCAATTGGGTGTTGACCTACCTGCTACAGCAGGTACAGGTACCTCCTCAATTGGACAGATTAATGGTCTAGTACCAAACACAACTTATAATATTTTAGTTCATACCCTATTTGATGATGGAAGAGCCACTGCCATTAGTCAACCTATCTCCATTACTACACGAGAAGATCCAAATGCAGGAAATGAGATGGCCACAGAGTTACATCGTTGGCGACTTAGAGCAAACTCTGTGAGAATCTCATTTAAAGACAATGCCAATGGTGAAAGTGGATTTAGATACATAAATGATACTACAGGAGTGCAACTTGGCACAGACCTACCTGCTGTAGCAGGTCAAGGGACAGCATCTATTGGACAAATTAATGGCTTAACCCCAAACAGCACATATAGAGTTCGTGTTCATACTCTTTTTGAGGATGGTAGAGAGACAGCGATTAGTGAACCACTCACATTTACAACACTTGCCCAATAAAAAAACCACCAATCAAAGGATATCTTATCAAGAGATATCCACTTTTTCTCTACTCCTTTTATCTTAAATATTTTTTCACATATTTTTAATTATTGTATTTTAATAAATAATATTATATAATGTTGACCGTAACAGATACAATTAAAAAGGATATATATATGAAAAAATTAAAAATATTAACCACTGTTTTACTCTTCTCTTTATCATTAAATGGAACAACAATTTATTATAATGGAGAGGGAAATGATGTCGGTGGATGGTCTATTGAACCAGGTGGGACGGACAACGCTTCTATCACAGAAGTTCACGATGATACCCTCAACAGTACGGTTATGCAGTTTACAGATGGAGGTGTTTACCGACTGCGAATGCCTGATGGGTCACTATGGGCAAATGAGACTGAAAAAATACTCTCTTTTGATATGAGACTCAACTCTTACTATACTATATATGTTTATGTTGATACACTTGATGGAGTTAGAAAACTTTTTTATAATGCCATCAATGTTCACGTGGGACATCACAATACAGGAATTTTAAATGCCATTGGTAATAATCGAACCTATGCACAACATCCGAACAGTCGAGAGGGATGGGTCAGAGCAATCCTAGATTTGGACAGAGAGCTGACCGATACTGAACCTGATAATAGGGTTGTACGCGTACTCTCAATGAAAATAGGAGGAACATCAGGAAGGATAGATAATATCAGCCTTGATAATCCAAATAGAACCACACACGCAGACGATACAGAGGATTGGCATATAACTACGGGAGTCCCTGCTGGAGGTACTATTGAAGAGATTGAGGAGAGTGCAGAGAGGGGTGAGGTTATCTCCTTTTCAGGAACAAACAGTAGCAATAGTTATACCACAGGAGCGGTATCAGGAGCAGAGGCATGGAATGATACCACTCATGATATTATTCAATGGAAAATGAAAACCAGTACTAACTACAAGTTTATTGTTCACACAACCACGGTCAATGGAGCAAGAGATATGGTCTATGTTACCGACAGAGCCGATAGCGACTACAATTCAGCCACAGGAGAGATAGGAATCGGTATCGGTTGGTCACGTGATAGCGATGGTGCATCGTATGGAAACGGAACCGATGGTAGATGGCAGACCATGACCAGAAATATCGCACTAGATATTGAAGAGTTTGAGACAGGAAACACGCTAACTGCTATTAACGGTGTGACAGTTATTGGAGTAAATGGACGTACCACCAATGCCAATATGATAGCAAGTGATATACTACTTGATGACCTACAACTCTTCTCTTCCATTGTTCCCACCTTGGCAACAGGAGAGGCGGATGAGCTTCATGCATGGAATATTGGAGAGACTTCCGTTAGTATATCATTTGTAGACCACTCAGAGGGAGAGGCAGGTTTTAGATATATTAATACAGATACAGGAGACCAAATGGGGGCTGACCTTCCTGCCAAAAGTGGTACAGGTGGTTCAGCCATTGGAGCCATTGCAGGTCTCACCCAAAATACCACCTATCATATCTCTGTAGAGACATTCTTTAATGATGGAAGAGGTGCTACTCGCAGTGAAGCACTTGAATTTACAACAGATGAAGACCCAAATGCAGAGAGTGAAGCAGCCACAGAGTTACATGGATGGAGACTACGAGCCGACTCGGTACGCATCTCATTTGTGGACAATGCCAATGGAGAGACGGGATTTAAATATATCAATGCCGATACAGGCACTCAACTAGGCTCTGACCTTTCTCCTATAGCAGGTACAGGAACAGCAGGTATTGGTCAAATTAATGGACTTACCCCCAACACAACTTATAATATTTTAGTCCATACCCTATTTGATGACGGCAGAGCTACTGCCATTAGCCAAGCTGTCTCAATTACGACACTAGAAGATCCAAATGCAGAAGATGAATCGGCAGATGATTTACACCGATGGGCATTGGGTGCCACCTCTGTTAAAATATCATTTAGAGACAATGCCGAGGGAGAGACAGGATTTAGATATATCAATACAGATACAGATGAAATTTTAGGTAATCCACTTCCCGCTACAGAGGGAACTGGAACAGCCAGTATTGGAACCATCAACAATCTAACCGCCAATACCACCTATCATATTGCTGTAGAGACACTGTTTGATGACGGAAGAGAGACTGCAACAAGTGAAGCCATTGAGTTTACTACCTTAGCAGAGTAGAACCTTTTAGACAAACTAGTACCGTTCACGCTAAGTAAACCCAAATTTAACGATAAGAAAAAAATACAGGTACAGGTAGAAGGCAGATTTTTGCAGGACTAGCCCTAGCTAATTCAAGAAAATCTAACGCAGTAGATGTGCCTTTTTCTTATCGCCCGTAGGGTGAAATGATTTTGCCTCATCTTTGCACTTAAATATACTCGAATTAGCTATGCCTTTGAAATTTGGTAGTTATTTAATTTGTATTCCTAACTCCTTTTTTACCCCATAAATGTTATCTTAAACATTTTGTTATATATTTTAGATTATTATATAATAATCTAAAATGTTGTATAATATTGCTGTATAAAAGGATAAACATGAAAAAACTAAAAATTTTAAGTACAGCACTATTGTTTTCTGCATCACTCAATGCAACAACTATTTATTATAATGGAGAGAACAATGATATCGGAGCATGGTCAATAGGACCTAATAGTCTTGCAACTTCTGCATTAACTGAGGTTCATGATGATACCCTAAACAGTACCGTTATGAGCTTTACCGATGGGGGTCAATATCGACTTAGATTACCAGGAAATGCTATTTTTTGGGAGAACACCACAGAGAGAATCTTATCATTAGACATGAACCTTGATAGTGATTTTACTCTGGATGTATTTGTTCAGACCAACCAAGGATTAAGACAGCTATTTTTTAACAGATTAAACCTCAACGCAGGTCACCATAACTCAGGGATTTTAGGGGGGATTGGACACAATCGACTCTTTAGAACGGGTGCAGGTAACAGTGGTTGGGAAAACCATCCAGAGCATAGAAATAACCGAAATGGTTGGGTAAGGGTAACGCTTGACTTAGAACGACAATTAAGAGACATCGAGCCAAACAACAGGGTGGTAAGCGTCCTATCACTAAGAATTGCAGGAACATCAGGAAGAATCGACAACGTCACACTTGATAGACCCAATAGGGTCACCATGGCAGGTACAGATGGGGATTGGAGACGGAGCGAAAATGTTCCCGTAGGTGGTACACTTGATGGTATCATGGAGGGAGATAGGGGTGAAGTTATTCACTTTATGGGCGTAGCCAACAGTAACAGTTTTAGCACAGGAGCAAGGGTTGGTAATGGTAGTTGGAATGATAGAGTTCATAATATTATCCAATGGCAGATGCAAACAGAAGACCCTTACAAGTTTATTGTTCACGTCAATACCACCAATGGTCTAAGAGATATGGTCTATCATGGTGGAAAACAGAGAGCACAAAATGATGAGTGGTGGTTACGACCACTCTCTGCCATAGAGGAGAGAGGATTAGAGACAGAGAATAATGAAATTTATATTGGACTAGGTATAAGACGACACCTAGGAGATGACTCACCTGATACAGATAATAATGGTATTGCTGATTACGACTCAGGAACGGGGCCCACATGGCAAACGTTTACACGAAACTTAGCAACCGATGTAGCAGAGTTTGAAAATGGAAACCAACTTACCTCGGTCAATGGTGTAACCGTTATTGGAACAAATACCTTTGAACACAACTCACCAATGATTGAGAGTATAATCAAAGTAGATGCCATTCAACTCTTTACCGCCATTGAACCAACAGAGGAAAACCCTCCACCTGCTACTGATGAAGAGGCAACAGACCTTCACCGATGGCAATTAAGAGATGACTCGGTTAGAATCTCATTTACTGATAACGCCACAGGGGAGAGTGGATTCTCTTTTATTAATGCCAATACAGGTGAAGATATGAATCGTGAGTTAGCACCTCTCAATGGAAGAGGATTAGAAGGAATTGGTCAGCTAAATGGTCTTATTTCGGGTACTACCTATCGAATTCAAGTACAGACAAACTTTGAGGATAATAGAGAGTCGGTACTAAGCGAACCAATTAGTATCACAACCACAGGTGAGGCACCTGATAACGAAGATGAGGATAATGAACCTGCAACCAATTTACACCGATGGCTATTGAGAGACAACTCCGTTAGAATCTCATTTACTGATAACGCCATAAGCGAAAGAAGTTTCTCGTTTATCAATGCTGATAACAATCAACAACTAGGAGAAAATGTTCCAGCAATCGAAGGAAGAGGAGAAAATGCTATTGGTCAAATCAATGGACTCATAGAAGGGACAACCTACCGAGTACGAGTAAGAACCAATTTTGAAAATGGAGAAGAAGCTCTTTTGAGTGAAGCCATTCAGTTTACAACCACGGGAACACAACCACCACCACCAAATGCTAATGAGGAGGCAACTAATTTACACCGATGGAGATTAAGAGAGAACTCGGTTAGAATCTCCTTTGTAGATAATGCCAATGGAGAGACAGGGTTTAGATATATAAATGCTGATACAGGTATTCAAATAGGAAATCCTCTTCCTGCTACCAATGGAACAGGTCAATCTAGTATTGGTCAAATTAATGGTCTAACAGAGGGAACAACCTACCACGTTCAAGTACAGACACTATTTAATGATGGTCGAGCCACCGCAACCAGTGAAACATTAACCTTGAGAACCTTGGGAGATGCACCCAATAATAATGAGGATGCTACTACCAACCTACATATATGGAGACTTCGAGCAACCTCTGTTAAAATATCTTTTAATGATAATGCACAAGGAGAGACAGGATTTAAATTTATTAATGCCGATACCAATGCTCAACTAGGAAACACGCTTCCTGCCAAAAGTGGTACAGGCTCCTCTAGTATTGGAAGAATTAATGGTCTACACCCTGCTACAACCTACCGTGTTCGTGTAGAGACACTGTTTAACAATGGTCATCAAAATGCCCTTAGTGAAATTATTGAGTTTAGAACACCGTCTCAGTAGAACAATTGCTCAATAGTAGTAATTTCTATCTGTCAATCAACTTTTTAATAAAGTTCTTGCAAAACTAGGAAACGATGGCTTTAGCCTCGCCTTATTCGGGACTAAAGTCTTCAATTCCAAAGAGTTTTGCAAGAAATCTAATTAACAAAATAAATCATATTATAAAAAACTTTATTTTAATTTTTTTTATTGTAAAATATTCTAATTATACAGGAGAACAATATAATGAAAAAGCTAACACTTCTTAC
>JALTGP010000081.1:15253-34581 GCA_027076905.1 Campylobacteraceae bacterium
GAGTTTTGCAAGAAATCTAATTAACAAAATAAATCATATTATAAAAAACTTTATTTTAATTTTTTTTATTGTAAAATATTCTAATTATACAGGAGAACAATATAATGAAAAAGCTAACACTTCTTACGAAAACATTTATTACAACCTTTCTCTTCTTATCTCTATCTTCTCTGAACGCAACCACTGTTTATTATAATGGTGAAGGTGATGACATAGGAGAGTGGTTAATCCAAGAGGACAGTGACCCCTCTGCCTCACTCACAGAAGTTTATGATACCACGTTAAAGAGTACCGTGATGCAGTTTTCAGAAGCAGGTACCTATCGACTTCGACTTCCGAATGCTCTACGTTGGGAAAACAGAACAGAGAAGATACTCTCTTTTGATACCAATATGGACAGTTTCTATACTATTTTTGTCTTTGTTGATACCCTCCAAGGGGGAAGAAAACTATTTTTTAATCCTCTAAATACCCATGCAGGACACCACAATAATGAACACTTGGAGCATATAGGAGACCCTGGAACAGGGATTATAAGCTCCTATGGACGACACAGAACTCACCGAGATAACCGAGACCACACTAGAGGATGGCTCAACAACCCCAATGATAATAATAATAGAAATGGTTGGGTACATGCAACCATAGACTTGGACAGAATGCTTACTGATATTGAACCTGATAACCGTGTCACTTCCGTTTTATCTCTTAGAATAGCGGGTTCATCAGGAATGATTGATAATGTTACCCTCTCCTCACCAACCATGAGTGTGAAATCTACTCAAGCCAATGATTGGGCATTAACCGAAGGAGTGGCAGAGAGTGGAACACTACAACTCATCAATGATGGAGAGCCACAAGGTAATGTTATTTCGTTCCATGGAGAAGAGAATAGCAACAGCTTTACCACAGGAGCAAAAGAGGGTATAGGTGCATGGAATGATACCCAAAGTGATGTAATTCAATGGAAGATAAAGACAGATAATTGGTTTAAAGTTATTGTTCATGTTAACACAGATAATGGTCTACGAGACATGGTCTACTTCCCTGAAAGAGTTGACAGAAGATTCAATAGCGAAACAAGTGAAGTGGGTATCGGGATAGGAAATAGACGACATCTAGGCGATGCCTCTCCTGATAATAACGATGATGGTATCCCTGATTATGATATCGGAACAGGCGGAACTTGGCAGACCTTTACCCGAAGTATAAGCATGGAAGTTGCTGAGTATGAACAGGGTAACAGGCTAATCTCCATTAATGGTCTTACGGTAATAGGAACCAACTCCCCTCTTCATGATTCAGCAATGATTGAGAGCGATACTCTTATTGATGATATTCAACTCTTTACCTCCCCTACTCCAAGTCGTAATGAATCTGCCAATAACCTAACAAGCTCAGATATTACTGTCAACTCAGCCACCCTTTCATTTATCGACCGAGCCGAAGGAGAAATAGGGTTTAGGGTTATTGATAATAGCACAGGAGAACAGTTAGGGGCAACAATAAACAGTCTTGAAGCGAGTGGATTACAAGGGAGTGTCACCCTTATAGGACTTCAAGCAAATCACACCTACCCTATTCGAATAGAAACCCTTTTTGATGATGGTAGAGAGACCCTTAGCAGTGAGATAATTGAAGTGAGTACCGTAGAACTCCATGAAGAGGCAGTCAACTTAAACCGATGGAGTCTAAGAGAGAACTCTGTCAAAATATCCTTTGTAGACCAAGCAGAAGGGGAGATAGGGTTTAGATTAATCAATGAAGCCACAGGTGAAGCGTTACGAGAGACACTTCCTTCCACAATGGGAACAGGCACCTCAAGTATAGGTAGAATCAACTCACTGACAGCAGGAACAACCTATCGTGTGGTTGTCCATACCCTTTTTGATGATGGAAGAGCAACCGCGGTTAGTCAAGCCCTTGAGTTTACCACACTAGGAACAGCACCTGAGGAGAACAACAATGAGGAGGCTGCTACCGATTTACACCGATGGCGACTCAGAGAAACCACGGTAAGGGTCTCTTTTATGGACCATGCAGAGGGAGAGATAGGTTTTAGATTAATCAATGAAGTCACAGGTGAAGCGTTAGGAGAGATACTACCTGCCACCACAGGAACAGGAACTTCAAGCATAGGTAGAATCAACTCACTTACCGCAGGAACAACCTATCGTGTTGTGGTACATACCTTTTTTGATGATGGCAGAGCAACCGCCGTGAGTGAAGCCCTTGAGTTTACCACCCTTGGAACTCCACCTGATGGAGGAGGAGAAGATGTCGAAGCACATCCTGCCACCGATTTACACCAATGGAGCTTACGAGCAACCTCTGTTAAAATCTCATTTATAGACCAATCAGATGGTGAAGCGGGATTTAGATACATCAATGCCGATACAGGTGAACAACTTGGTGATGATTTACCATTATCAGCAGAGACAGGTGGTGCTAACATTGGTCGGATAAATGCACTTGCGACTAACACCACCTATAATATTCAGGTTCAAACATTTTTTGAGGGAGAAACAGAACCTACCTTAAGTGAGACCATAACATTGACTACTTTGGCAGAATAGTTACCAAATTAATCATTTAAAAAAATATTTTTAAACATATTTAAATATGTTATTTGATACTATATAATATTAAATAACATAAGGAGAATATTATCTATGAAAAAACTATTTTTACTCAGTAGTTTACTGTTTATAAGTTCATTATCCGCAACAACCATATATTACAATGGAGAGGGTGACGATGTTGGTGCATGGGTCACCCGACCAGGAAGTGTTGCGGGAGCATCCATCACGGAGGTCTATGACCTTGCAGTAAGAGGGAACGTTATGGAGTTCACCGAAGAGGGAATATATCGTCTTCAGATGCCAAACAACCAATGGTGGAACAACACCGACGAGATGATATTATCATTAGATGTAAACTTTGAGAGAGACTTTACACTTGATGTACTTCTAAACACCACCAATGGAGTAAGAAGGCTCTTTTATAACCGATTAAATATCAATGCAGGACACCACAATAATACCGTACCTATTGGCGACGATGGCACAAGAATCCTCTGTGCCATTGGGCATGATAGAATGCTACGAGCAGGAAACCTAAACTCAGGATGGGAGAATCATCCAGAACATAGAGATAATCGAAATGGTTGGGTTCGATTAACTATGGATTTACAGCGACAACTTCAAGATACAGAACCTGACAATAACATTATAAGTGTTCTATCTCTTAGGGTTCAACAGACCGATGGACGAATCGACAATGTAACACTAGATGCCCCCAACAGAACCACCAGAGCAACCCAGGCCAACAATTGGACACTTACCCCAAATACACCTGCAGGAGGAACTGTTGCCGTGGTACAAGACAACCCTGCACGAGGTGATGTTATTGAGATAGATGGAGCAGTGGGAAGTAACAGTTTTACAACAGGAGCAAGAGAGGGAGCAAATAGTTGGAATGATACAGTACACGACAGTATTCAATGGAAACTACAAACCGAAAACCCCTATAAAGTAATTGTTCATGTTAACACGGATAATGGTCTAAGAGATATGGTCTATTATGGAGGAAAAAGAAGAGGTCTATCTGACAGATGGTGGGAGGAGTTTGGCACAGCAAACACCCCCATTGAGTCTCGAGGATTTGATGAGCAGACTAATGAGATATTTATCGGTATGGGAATAAGAAGACATCTTGGTGATGCCTCTCCTGATAGTGATGATGAGGATAACTTCCCTGATTATGATTGGGGAACAGGTCCCACATGGCAAACATTTACACGAAATATTGACCTTGATGTGGCAGAGTTTGAAAATGGAAATACCTTAGTCTCTATAAATGGGGTGACAATTATTGGAACAAATACCTTTGAACATGATTCTCCAATGATTGATAGTACCATTAGAGTAGATGATATTCAGCTCTTTACCTCTATTGAACCTACTATTAATGAGTCTCCTTATGATATAAGAAGATGGAGACTACGAGAAAATTCTGCTAGAGTATCTTTTGCAGATAACGCTGAGGGAGAGATAGGATTTAGATTTGTTAATGCCGATACAGGTGAACAGATGGGAGCTATTAGACCACCTCTAGCAGGTAGAGAGGGGGTTGATTTTCAACAACTTAATGGACTTCAACCTGCAACAACCTATACCATTCGTGTTGATGCATTGTTTAACGATGGTCGAGCCACAACACAGAGTGTCCCTATCACCTTTACAACCCTCGGAGAGCCTGTTGTAAATGATTTACCTGCTGATGATTTACACTTCTGGAGACGCAGAGCCACCTCGACAAGAGTCTCATTTACTGACAATGCCAATGGCGAGGCAGGATTTAGATATATCAATACAGATACAGGAGAGCAGATGGGTAATGACCTCCCTGCCAGAGCAGGAACAGGTACTTCAAGTATTGCACAGATAAACAACTTAACTCCTGCTACTACCTATCATATTCGCGTAGATACCTTCTTTAATGATGGAAGAGCAACCGTACCAAGTGGCATATTAGAGTTTACAACACTGGGAAATCCACCACCTGTAGCTAATGAAGCAGCCACCAATCTAAACCCTTGGGGAAGAAGAAATAACTCTATTAGAATCTCATTTATAGACCATGCTAATGGCGAGATAGGATTTAGATATATCAATGCAGATACAGGTGAACAGATGGGCAATAACCTAGCTCCCATTGCAGGAACTGGTGAAGTGGGTATTGGTCGAATTAATGGCTTAACAGCAGGAGATACCTACCGTGTCCAAGTACAAACACGTTTTAATGATGGAAGAGCCAATGTTCTTAGTAATCCTCTTGTTTTTGTAGCAAGATAAAAGCAATAGATGTTATAATATTAATATATTATATTTTTCTTAAAAAAGGATATTAAATTTTAAATAGAGACTTATTAAATAAAAACCTATTAGGAGATGATATCTCTTTAACAGATATGGCTTGGAAATTCTCAGGAGAGATGGTTCCCAAATTTGAGACCCATGTCTCTCGCTCTGTCCCTCTTTACCATGAGGGGCATGATATTATTCTAAAGATAGCAGACTATTTTGTAAAAAATAGCTCAACTTGCTATGAAATTGGCACATCAACTGGTATCTTGTCTCATAAACTTGCCCAACGTTTTAGTAACAAAAGTGCTAAGTTTATCGGTCTTGATATCGAAGAGGACATGATTACAAATGCAAATGAAAAATATATATTAGATAACCTAGAGTTTATCAACCATGATGTATTAAAATTTCCATTTAAAGCATCTGATTTTATCACCTCCTACTATGTAATTCAATTTATTGAACCAAGTAGCAGACAGACCCTTATGGACAAAATCTATAAGACACTCAATTGGGGTGGAGCTTTTTTATATTTTGAAAAAGTCAGAGCTCCCGATGCAAGGTTTCAAGATATTATGACTGGAATATACAATGAGTATAAACTCGAACAGGGCTACACTGCCGAAGAGATTATGCAAAAGTCACGAAGTCTTAAAGGGGTGCTAGAACCCTTCTCAACCCAAGGAAATATAGATATGCTCAAAAGAGCAGGATTTATTGACATCATGAGCATTATGAAGTTTGGTCCATTTGAGGGAATTTTAGCCATCAAATAGATTTAATTTTATCAAAAAAAATAGCATAAAAAATATAATATAAAGACTTAGATATGAACCAATTTATAGAAAAAATAAAACAGAATAGTTTTCTATTACAGATATTAACTTTAATGTCAGGAACCCTTATGGCACAAGTCGTGCTATTGGCATTTATTCCTATCTTAACACGACTATATACCCCAACAGAGTTTGGAAACTACTCACTCTTTTTTATACTCTCAACCATGATTGGAAATATCTCAAGCTTACGCTATGAACAGGCGATAATGTTACCAAAATCAAATCGTGATGCACAAGTACTTCTTTTCATCTCAGCACTTCTTACCATTTCTATCTCTTTTATTCTCTCTATGATACTTTTTATCTTTTATGACTTTTTTCTTAACTATTTTAATGGGATTAGTTATCTGGTCTGGCTTCTTCCTTTTTCAGTACTGATCACAGGATTAGTTCAAATTTTTAATAGCTACTCAACACGAAAAAAATTCTATAAAAAAATGGCAGGAGTTAAAGTAATTGAGTCGGTTACTACAGTTGGTACACAAGGGATAAGCCGTTATTTTTTTGCTCTTGATGGATTAATTATGGGTAAGTTTATCTCAAATATATATACGCTTTATCTTCTACTAACCTATCATCTAAAAAAGCAGTCACTACAGCTAAAATATTTTACCAAAAGACGAGCAAAAGCCAATTTAAAACGGCATGAAAATTTCCCAAAATATTTTACAATGGCAACATTTTTAAACTCCATCTCACAAAATATTCCTATTTTACTCTTTACAACCCTATTCTCTCCTGCCATCGCAGGTTTTTATGCATTAACACATCGAATCCTACAAGCACCTATTCAGCTTGTTGCCAACTCTACACGGGCTGTCTATTATCAGAAAGCCTCTGAACTTTATGCCAACAGAGAGGACATAAGACCTCTCTATACTAGTACCACCAAGGGGCTTATTAAACTTTTTATTCTACCATTTTTTATAATACTACTCTTTGGAGAAGAGATATTTTCACTTCTATTTGGTGAGGAGTGGATTACATCGGGAATGATTGCACAGATTACTATTATTTGGTTTTTCTTTACCTTTATCAACCCTCCTATAACGGTAATGTATAATATTTTTGGTCAACAAAAAGCCCAACTACTCTTTCAAATTATGGGGTTAACCACACGGACTCTTGCTATCTATGCAGGTTTCTATATTTTTGACTCTTATATCTACTCAATTATCCTCTTTACTGCCATTAGTGTTATTCATAACCTACTGATATTTGGATATATATATCAAATAATAAAAAAATTCTATCATAATAATATAATATAAATGGAGAAAATAGTATGACACTAACCTTTTTTGGAGATACCGTTCTGGACAAACCTTATAAACTTGATTTTGATTTTGAAGAGTTTATTTTTAATCTTGAAACCCCACTCTCTTGTGACGGGATTCCTGCTAGAAACAAGGTGAATGTTTGTCAAAAAGAGTCCCATATCCAATCGACTTTTAATTCAATCCCCTTAGCTGTTTCGATGGCAAACAACCATGTCATGGATTTTGGAGAGGAGGCATTTGCAAAGACAAAGCTCTCTTTGGAGAGCCAAAATATCCCCTACTTTGGAGCAGGATTAAAAAATGAAAATTTTAATAATCCTCAAATAGTTATCTTTGAAGGTAAAAAGATTGGTATCTGTGGCTACTGCTGTCCTTCGGCTCATCCTGTTTTCGGTGATAAAAAAAACAGTGGTTCTGCCTATCTTGACCCCAAAGAGGTACTTAAAGATATTAAAACACTCCAAGATAGTAATGTTGACTTTATTATTATTCAACCCCATTGGGGTATTCAAGAGATTCCATTTCCTACCTTTACAGACCGAGAGATGGCACATCTCTTTATAGAGAGTGGAGCAGATATGGTTATTGGTCATCATGCTCATGTAATGCAGAGCCATGAGGTCTACCAAGGCAAACATATCTTTTATGGATTGGGAAATTTTATCTTTCCTGATTTGAATATGCCAAGCTACCATGATGGAGAAAAGTTTACAGGAACACGATATAAGATACAACGAATCCAGCATCGACGCTCCATTGTTGTAACACTTGATAAGAATTTCAATGTTGATTTTTATGGTGTCGTACTTAATGGAAATATCATAAAAAAAGCAAACTTTAAATTTCCTACATGGATTCCAAACTCCGAAAAAGAGTTTCAAAAAAAACTCTCTATGCAGTACAAAATCAATATGTTTAAAAAGTTTTTAGCTGAACCCAAAATACCAACATTGACACATTTTAAACGTTTTGTCAAACTCTTTAAAAAGTAGAGGAGAAGGCTTTGCTATTTAACAGTTATATCTTTATTTTCGCCTTTTTACCTCTTACTTTTGGTATCTATTTCTATCTTAACCATATCAATAGGCTTCAAGAGGGACGAATGTTTTTAGTCCTAAGTAGTCTCTTTTTCTACTCATGGTGGAATATTGTCTATCTACCACTTATCCTACTCTCCATGCTCTTTAACTACAAAATAGGTCAGATACTTTTAGAATCAGACAGACTACCCACCTATATCACAAGATATTTATCAAAAAAAGCCTTATTGATAGTTGCTATTATTGCCAATCTTCTGCTTCTTGGATACTTTAAATATGCCGATTTTTTTATCGAAAATTTAAATATGGCAGTGGGTAGCAGTATAGGTCTACTTCATCTAGCACTCCCCTTGGCAATCTCCTTTTTTACCTTTCAGCAGATTGCCTATCTAGTCGATAGCCACCGACTAGAAACCAAGGCGTATGATTTTTTAAACTATGCTATATTTGTCACCTTTTTCCCTCAACTTATCGCGGGTCCCATTGTCCACCACAAGGAGATGATGCCACAGTTTAGCGACTCAAAAAACAGCACCATCAACCCTCAAAATATTGCCCTGGGTCTATTTATCTTCTCTATTGGTCTCTTTAAAAAAGTCATTATTGCTGATACCTTTGCCATCTGGGCAACTACGGGGTTTGATGTGGCAACCACCCTTAACCTCATCGAGGCGTGGACAACCAGTTTAAGCTACACCTTTCAACTCTATTTTGACTTTTCAGGCTATACCGATATGGCAATTGGGGTGGCACTGCTTTTTAATATCAAACTGCCTAGCAACTTCAATAGCCCATATAAGGCAACCGATATCCAAGATTTTTGGAGACGATGGCATATTACACTAAGTCGGTTTTTACGCGACTACATCTATATTCCCTTAGGAGGCAATAGAAAAGGGCATGTGCGAACCCATGCTAATCTACTTACCACCTTTATCTTGGGTGGATTGTGGCATGGTGCGGGGTGGACATTTATATTTTGGGGTTTTCTTCATGGTATGGCACTGGTGATTCACAGACTCTGGTCACAGTTTGACATCAAACTTTGGTCAGGACTAGGCTGGTTTATCACCTTTAACTTTATCAACATCGCATGGGTCTTTTTTAGAGCCAAAGAGTGGGAGGATGCTCTCAAGGTACTCTCAGCCATGTTCTCTTTTGATAATGTTGTCTTGCACCCTGCATTTGGCTCACTTGGTCTACATGGAGTGGAGTATGGAAAAATGTTCTCTGATATTGGTGGAGACAGTTTCACCACCTTTTGGGTCATTGCAACGCTACTCTCGGTGGTTATTTTAAAAAATTCCATTGAGAAACTAAAATTCTTCAAAACCAATAACCAAACCGCCATTATCACAACCCTCGCACTCTCTATGGGGATTTTATCCCTCAATAAGATATCTGAATTTCTATATTTCAACTTCTAAGGAGGAGAGATGAACTACTCAAAATGGCTTATAAAAATGTTTTTGATGCTCCTTGGAACACTCTTGTTTGTATTGATAGCAAACTACACCATTGACCCATATGGCATATATAATACTCATCTATTTGATTTCAAAAAAATTACCCAGTCAGAAAAGATGCGTTTTATCAAGCCCCTTATGGTCGAAGAGATAAAACCCAAAAGTATTATCTTAGGAACATCCCGTGCCGAGCATGGATTTAATCCCAACCACCCCTATTTCAAAAAACCATCCTACAACTTTGCATTGACTAGTGCCAGTATGTACGAGGCGACCACAAACCTAAAATTTGCAATAAAACAGGGTACTTTGGAGCAAGTTTTACTGGTTTTGGACTACCGAATGTTTAATGATAAAAATCAAAAACAGCTACAGGAGTTTGAGAGCTATTTTGATGGAAGTAAGGGGCGATATCACTATCTTTATAGTTTAGATACCTTTAAAGATACACTACGCACTATCTTTAATAGCTATAAACCATTTTTTATGTACCATAAGGAGGGGCATATTGTTCATGAGTATGAGATAGCCAAAATCAAAAAGAAAGGGTGGCAACTTGAAAATATGAACCATTATGAGAAAAACTACTATAAGCTACTCAAACCCAACTATCTCTACAAAGATACTCAACGAAGCTCTTTTAAAGATTTTGATGAATTTATTCACCTCTGCTACCAAAATGGCATCAAACTAGAGATTATCTTTGGTCCTAGTCATATACGTCAATGGGAGGCATTAGCCTATTATCTAGGAGAGAAGACATTTGCGAAATGGAAAAGAGATGTCCTCTTTCGTCTGGAGAAGATAGCCAAAGAGCATTATCTAGCCCCCTACCCCATTACTGATTTTTCCATCTATCACCTATTGACATCTGAGCCAATGCCTGATAGGGGAGCTATTATGAACTATTATTATGATGCGAGTCACTACAATCAAAAGCTTGGTTATATTGTGCTAGATATCCTAAATAATAATGCCCTATATAAAGGGTTTGGAGTAAAAATAGACACCCAAAATATAGAGCAACATCTTACACATCAATCAAAAATCAAAAAAAACTTTATCAATGTCAAATGTTATCAAGAAGAAATTTTTGGCACAAAAATTTTAACCACAAAGGAACAAAAATGAAACTAAAAAAACTACTACTACCACTGCTGTCCATGCTTATTGGACTGCTCTTTACACTTATTTTACTGGAACTAATCTTTAGAGTATTACCCACACGCGAGAGCCTCAAAGTAATTCCTGTCAATAGTGATAACCCCGTCATACGCTTTACCCCCAACCGAGATGTTATCTGGTCATCAGGAGCAGGATTTTCAATCATTACAAAAAAACACGTTAATAACTATGGATTTTTAAATGACCAAAACTACTCAAAAGAGGCAACCTCTCCCCTTTTGGCAATTATTGGTGACAGTTATGTGGCCGCCAAACAGGTAGAGAACAATGAATCAATGCATGGTATTTTATCAACTATAACAGAGGGAAAAGGGAGGATTTATAGTTTTGCTTCATCAGGAAGCCCACTCTCTACCTATCTCGCCTATGCAGAGTATGCCAAGCAGTTCAATCCAAAGGGATTAGCCTTTATTATTATTGGAAATGATTTTGATGAGAGTCTACTAAAATACAAAAAAGACCCTGCGTTTCATTACTTTCAACAAAAAGAGGATAGATTGGTATTAACCCGAGTGAACTACCATTCAAGTTTTATAAAAGATATTGCCAGAAAATCAGCCTTGGTTCGCTACCTCACCTACAACGCTCCAATTAAAGCACTTTTTGCAATTACACAAACAACTCATGTAGATAAAAAAATAAAATATGTAGGAAATACCCAAGCGGGATTTACCCCAGAGCGACTAAAAGATTCTAAAAATGCTGTTAATAGATTTTTTGAACTTCTTCCAGCCAAAACAGATGTCCCAAAAGAGAAGATTCTTTTTGTTATGGATGGAATTCGTCCCAACCTATATGATGCTAAATCACTGAAGGAGAGCCGTGGCTCTTATTATGATATTATGCGTCAATACTTTATAAAAATAGCAACCATTAAAGGGTATGAGGTGCTTGATATGCAACCACATTTTATCAAAGCCCATCAAGAGAACAACACCACATTTGAATATCCTACTGATAACCACTGGAATAAAAATGGACATAAGCTTGTGGCTGAAAAAATAGTTGACTCTAAGGTCTATAAAAAGCTTTTTAATCCATAAAAATATTTTTGGGATAGGATAGGATAGGATATTATGTTATGGAATGCAAATTAAATAAGTACCAGTTTTCATAGGTAAATAAACGAATAGATTTAGCTATAGTTTGACGCAGGACTACTCCCCGTAATTCAAGGAAAATTAGAGTTAAAGATATTTGTTTAGTTGCCTTTGAAAACTGGTAGTTATTTAATTTGTATTCCTATAATATTCTAACCTCTTCAATAAGCATAATCCCAAACTTTTTAAAAACCTTATCTTTTGCCAACTCAATAAGATATTTGGCATCTTCAAATGTCCCACCACCATGATTGACCAAGAAGTTTGCATGAATATTACTCCACTGCATTGTCCCTTTTTGAACCCCTTTAAGTCCCACAGCTTCAATCAGTCGTCCTCCATAGTCCCCCTCTGGATTTTTAAAGACAGAACCTGCACTAGGAGTCTTGGGCTGATTAATACGAAGTGTGATAAGCTCCTCTAGCAAATTTTTATCAAACCCTTTGGTTATTTTAAATTGCACCTCAGTCGCCACACCATCTAGTTTGGCAAAACGGTAACGATGCTCTATCTGTTCCTTGGCAACCCACTTACCATTGAGTTTAATCGCATCTAAAATATTAAACACCTCATAGGATTTAACTCCTGCATTCATCGCAACCATACCCCCAAGACTTCCTGGAAGCTTTGAGATAAATTCAAATCCTGCTAAATCATTTTTTTTAGCAAACGAGAGCAGTTTTCCTGTGGGCGTTGCACACCCTACGGTTAAAATATCATCATCTAGTGTGATAAAAGAGAACTCTTTGGAAAGCATCATAATAGGGGGAGGAGAAGAGGAGACCAAAAGGTTATTACCATGACCAATAATGGTTCTATTCTGAGGAATAGTATCATTTCTCTCAAGCATCAAAACTTCGATAGGCATTCCCACTTTGATACTGGAGAATTTAGAAAAGTCAATAGTTCGCATAAACATGATATATAGTATAACTCTTTGTTGTAAATTTTATGTGAAAGTATACCCTATATTTTATAATAACCTCTGTTTGATAGCTTATCGAATGTTATTAAGTGCCAATGCGGGTTTGGTTCCTAAGTGACGATTTACAATTGAGGATAACATAGAGTTTTGTTTATATCTCTTATATGATTTGTTGTACATAGAGACCGCTTCACTCATCTTAATCATAAGTGTATTTAGTCCTGCAATAGCTTTTTGTTTATCAACTTTATTTGATTCAACATTACTTAATACTTTTAACTCTTTATTCCATAAAGTTTGAACTTCAGAAAGTTTTGACTTAATTTTAGGGATACTTGTCCCTTTGAGTTTATAGTCTCTATTTCCTGTGGTAAGACCCAAAAGAACTTTACTAAACTGCTCTTTAGATTTTTTAAGTATTTTTATATCAATGACTTTTGAATCCAATGATTGATTCATCCTCACAATCAACACTTGTTGTTTTTGAGCAAGTTTCATATCATTAAATAACTTATACTTTGTGGTTAGTGCATAGTCTGATGAAGATGCAAAAAGAGTTGAAGTTCCAAGAACCAAAGCAACGGTTGCCAATTTTGTAATGTCTTTCATTATATATCCTTACTTTCTGTTTTATTATTTAAATAATAACACAAAAGTTAGTAGCAATAATGAAATTTTTAAGCTATAATAAAATTAATTTAAAAAAATATGGAGTAGTTAATATTGAACTCATTAAAATTATTATATATAGAAGATGACAAGGATATAAGAGAAATTTATTTAAACTTATTACAAGAGCATATAGGTGAAATTCACTGTGCCAATGATGGTGAAGAGGGATACACTAAATATCTTGAGGTTAAGCCTGATATTATTCTACTTGATATCAATATGCCCAAGGTTGACGGATTGACACTGGCAACAAAAATACGAGAAATAGATAAAAATGTTAAAATTATTATCACCACCTCTCACTCAGAGCGAGAGAAGCTCCTTCAAGCGATAGAACTCTATCTTATTAAATATATTTTAAAACCAATCGAACCAGATATTTTAAAAGAGGCACTACTAAAAGCGATAAGAGAGATAGAAGAGGAGCGAGGAGAGCTATTTTTATTGGATAAAAAAACCATATGGAATCTTGCTACTCAACAACTACTAGAGGGTAACAGTGAGATAAAACTTACAAAAAATGAGCGTAGATTTTTAATGCTTATATCAAGTAATCCCTCTAAGGTCTATACATTTTTTGAGATATTTGACTATCTATCTTATGATGATTTTGACAAAGAGTATGATGCCAATCAGATACGAGCATTGGTAAAACTGGTACGAAAAAAAGTTCCAAAAGATGCGATTATCAATATCTACGGAGAGGGATATAGGTTTAATCCCATAAAAAAGTGATATAAACAAAAGGTTAACGCTTGAGATGTAGAAGAATTGTCTCATACAGCTTCTCCACCTCTACAGGCTTATTTAGATGGTCATTCATCCCACAGGCAATACTTTTTAATAAATCCTCTCTCATTGCATTAGCAGTTAGTGCGATAATCGCTATCTCCTTATCCTCTTGGCGTATTATTTTTGTCGCTTTATACCCATCCATCACGGGCATCTGTACATCCATCAAGATAATATCATAACTATTTTTACGAAATTTTTCTATTGCCTCTTGTCCATCAGAAGCGATATCAAGTTCAACTTTTGAACTATCTAGTAATCCCAAAATAATCTCTTGATTAATAATATTATCCTCGGCGAGAAGTATTTTGACCCCTTCAAGTGTCTCTATATGTTGGGGGCTTGTCTCTTTTTTATAGTGAAACCCTCTTGTCTCGATTAGCTCATCAAAATAAAGACTTTTTTGTATAGGCTCCAACTCAACCTCAAAGATGAAACTACTGCCCACACCATAAAGGCTCTCAACCCAAATTTTACCCCCCATCAACTCAACAAGCTCTTTAGAGATTACCAACCCCAATCCTGTTCCTCCAAAATTTCTAGTGGTACTCCCATCAGCTTGAGAAAAGGCTTTAAAGAGCCTTGATTTCTCATGCTCTTTAAGTCCTATCCCTGTATCTTTAACTTCAAAACGATAACGATTTCCAAAAAGAAAACCAACATAAAGATTAACCTCTCCCTTGGAGGTAAATTTCACTGCATTATTTAAAAGATTTATAAGAACTTGTGATACCCTTAAATTATCTCCGTATAACTCCTCTGGAATATTATCTGTATAGTGTACTTTTAATCCAATATCTTTCTCTTTTGCAGAGAAACGTACCAAATCCATAGAGCTATCAATCGTATGAAATAGATTAAAGTTCACCTTTTCAATGGTAAACTTTCCCGATTCAATTTTAGATAGGTCTAAAATATCATTAAGAATATTAAGGAGTATTTTTGCGGAATTGTCTATTTTTTCAATGTAGCTTTTCTGTTTTTTATTCAGGTCACTATTTAATGCTAAGTAACTCATCCCTATAATACCATTAAGAGGTGTTCTAATCTCATGGCTCATGTTGGCTAAAAACTCTGATTTAACCTTTGAGTTCTCCTCTGCCCTCTCTTTTAAAACCTCTAAATGGTCATAATCCTTTTTTAGCTTCTCTTGAAGGTGATTAAACTCACCTATCAACTCTCCTATCTCATCATCTTGTCCAATCAGTAACTTTTTAGAAAAGCTTGGATCCCCTTTTCTCAGGTTCTCCAATGCCAGTGTCACTTTTCTAAAACGTCCTGCAATACTATTTTGCATATAATATGCCGTAATCAAAAAAATAAGCATCACAAAAATAGAGAAGAGTGCCGTAAACGTAAAGAAGCTTTTTGTATCCTCTGATACTTTTTGAAGCATCTGCTCAAACTTCTGTGAAGCATCCTCTTTCTGCTGAACAAAGGTTTCTCGATTCTGTTCAGTAATATTGCGTAAATTTTTCATAACAGAAAGATCCACCCCATAATCATTATATTCATCTTTTTTATCAATTAATGCTTTAATTACGGTATAGTTTATTTGATAATATTTTTTAAAATCCTCTATCTGCTTTCCTAGATTAACCTCTGAATTAAGCTTTTTTAGCTTTTCTAAATTGGAGAGTATTTTCTCTTTTTTCTTAACAACAACATATAATCTTTTGGGGTCATTTTCTGAACCAACATACTGAAATGTATCTATCATCTCATTAAAAAGTTTTAAATTTTCATTATGTAAAGAGAGTGATTGAAAATATCTATTTTTAATTACATCAATATCCTTAACTGTATTAAAGGTAAAGCTATAACTTGCCAATAAATAAATAAAAAGAGATAGAAAAATTACAAAAAGAATAAAGCGTAACTTATCAAGAATAGTAAAATTTTGTAACATTATATTTTAAACCTTAACTCATATATCAATATTATGTCAGAATATAACATTTTAAAGATAAAAAAGTTTCTTAAGAAGCAAAAAAATGAAGCTATATTTAAAGTTAAACCCCCTTTGGTAACACAACTACTTCAAGGTCATTATTACTTTTCCATTTAATTTACTAATAGCATAAGTAACTATCTTTTTATTACTATTCATCTCTTTTTTTATTTGAGATACGGTCATTTTTTTAGGAGGCAGTCTATCCCCTTTATACATCTCACGCATCCAATACGCTCTTAACTGTTTAGGATTCTTTTTTAATACCTTTTGATAAAACTCTTTGAAGTTCTCTTTATTATCAATTGGTATTACTTTAACACCTTGTATTGTATTTTTTTTACCTAGATAGAGGTCAGACAACTCTTTTTGGGTGACAGAAGTAACACGATGCTCATTAGAAATCAGAACCTTAATATTAGCCTCTACGCCAATAGTCCATAGTAGAGTTAAGAGTAATAATTGTTTCATTTTTGAAATACCTTTTCTAAATATTTTTTAACTTAGTTAAGTATACTCCTTAGAATATAAAAAAATTCTTAAGAATTTTTATTACATATTATTTTTACGTCTCAATAAAGAATTAGAGAATAGTATCTATTGATATCTATTAGTATCTAGTTTTACACGTTGATTTAAACTCTTACCTGTTTATTTACATTAATTCATTCAGAGTTCACTCTTCAACTCATCAATGACCAAAGCCAAACTCTCTTTGAGCTTCTTTTTCGAATCATTAGTTAATTCTGACATCGTTAAACTATGAAGTTGCTCCATTCCTAGTGTTGCAGACAATCCTTTAATCGCATGAAGGACATCGTTAAGCTCTGCACTCTCCAATGAAATAATATCAAGATGTTCATATCTCTCTAAAAAACTCTTAAGTATTTTTAGATAAAGTTTTTGATTAGAGTTTAAAAATTTTAATCCTATATCACTATTAATATGTTTAAATTTTGGTAGCACACCTTCACTGCACATAATAATCCTCTCACTAAGCTACATTAATATATTTAGAAAAAGTATGATAGAGAAGATCTAAATCTATCGGTTTTAGTAGATGTTCATTCATTCCCACACTCTTCGTTCTATTTATATCCTCAATTGTACCATTTGAAGTTAAAGCAATAATAGGTATCTCTTTATTTATTTTTCTAATAATTCGAGTTGCATCATATCCATCCATAATGGGCATCTCTATATCCATCAAAATAAGTGAGTAATTATACTCCTTGCACTTATTTACAGCTTCTTCTCCATTGTTAGCAATATCTATTTCAAATCCACTCTCTTCCAACAATCCGAGTACAATTAATTGATTTATCTTTTTATCTTCAGTCAATAGTATTTTTCTTCCAATAAAGCAATCTCTTTCTCTATGTAATTTTTTATTATTCATTTATGATTCCTTTTCCCATAAAACTAGAAAAGAATAATATCCAGATAGTTAGTGACAATAGTGAAAATGTGAAATAAAATTTAAAATTATGTTATTAAATGATATGCTATCATTTAGAAAAGGAATTAATTTTATAAAGAAAAGAAGTTTTAAATAATTTTTTTGTTATCCTATCTATAACAGATAAACCATTGGAGAACCATGCAACATAATACAAAAAACAGAACACAGAACCTACTCAATAAGATAATTATACTATTAATAATTATGACACTACTTCTATTTGGGTTCTATTTTTATATCAATAACAAAACAAAAAACCATATTATTCCAAATGAACCTACAGATGAACAATATACAAAAATAAAATCAAATACAAATGAGCTATATCCTGATTTAGTTTCAACTTTCAACTTTAAAACTATTCAAAATAAAAATATCACAATCCATGCAGACAATGGAAAATTTAAAATTAATGGGCTTAAAGATAAACTTGTATTTTTAAAAGTTTTTGGATGGGATTGTAAATTTTGTGTCAAAGAGATACCTGAATTGGTCAAACTAAAAAATAATTTAGGTGACACCTTTGAAGTAGTTGCTATTGAGGCTCAACAACACTCAAAAAAAGAGTCTTTGGAGTACATGGAGAAGTATCAAATAAATTATGATATTATTTTAGGAAATGATTACCAAAATTTTTATGCCTATCTCAAAGTCTATTACGGATGGAGTGGCATTATCCCTTTAACCATTGTTTTAGGTAAGGATGGTACTGTTTTGGCATTTGAGTTGGGTGTTAAATCATATACACTGGCTGAACTAATGAAAGCCTCTATTCAAAGAGAAAAAAATGGTGGATAAACCATGAATAGGTCATTGATGTCCTGTCTACTCTTCATTCAAATTACTCTTCTATATGCGGACAATATGGAGATAGGATGCAACATACTATCGAATAGAGAAGAGAGTTGTAAACAAAAAGATATTTTTATGCAGGAGAAGACATTTAAACTTCACAGTTTAAGTAAAATTCAAAAAAATAAAAAAGTCAAAGTAGAACTAAGAAAAGAAAGAGATATTATAAAAATCACAGAAAAGCTATCTTTCATAACAGTAGTTCATCAAAAAAAAAGTTTTAAAATAGTAAGAAAAGCTCTCAAAGAGAACCAATCATGCCCTCCTAACTGTATTCAACCCATTCATATAAAAAATATAAAAATAATAGGAACACTTGAAACATTAAAATTTATGGATAGTACAAAAAAAAATAGACGTATGATTCTTATTGACTCACGAACCCCCTCATCTTATAAAAAAAATACCATACCAACAGCAACAAATATTCCAAATAGTATTTTAGATAAAAATAGCAAACATATTGATGTTATTCTCAGACTATTAGGTGCAAAAAAAGTAAATGAAAAATGGTTCTTTAACCATGTCCATACACTACTAATTTTTGATAATGGCTATTTAGATTATCAGGCAGGTAAACTAATTTCTAGATTCATAGAATTAGGATATCCACAAAAGAAAATTTTATACTATCATGGGGGTATAAAAAATTGGACAGATGCAGGATTAACGACTCTCTAAGGAATTGTAAAAGAACAAATCCACTCAAGTTACGCAGGATTTTTGTTTCTAGTTGGATTGTCTCATGAGGAGCATAGTTATTCTATGTGACGGTACGCCCTCGAAGGCGTTCAACCAGTAAGGTGTAAGTCCTTACCAAGGTAAACTATAAACCTTGTAGCTGAAAATAACTGCGTTACTGTGAAGTAGGGTGGGGAGTAATTGGAGGCGAATTA